>JAUVVP010000031.1 GCA_030604585.1 Planctomycetota bacterium
CGCCACCTTGGCCGCCTCTCTCTGATGAAGTGGGATGCCTCTGGGCTGCCGCCCGCATGCCCGCCCGGCTTGCGCTGCCTTTGCCTCAAGGATGGCGCCTGCCCGGCGGTCCTTCAAGGTCGCGCCGAGCAGCAGCGAGGACCGGGACGCCGCCCCCCCTCGTTTCACATCCCCTGCATCGGCATGGGACAAGGCCAGGCAGCTCCAGGATTTCGGCGCCCCATGCCAGGGAGATCCACGAGCCCGAGAAGCCATGGCCCTCGCTGGCACGCCGTGGACAGGCCGTGCTGAGGCGCAAGAACGCGCGGCGGCTGCGCTGCGCCATCACAAGCCACATCGTCGATGTGGCGGCATGGATGGCGCTTCCTCCGGACGCTCACGGGCTGCCCCACGCCTGCTCGGCCGTGCGTTGCAGGTCGCCCAGGAACGCCTGCCACGCCTCAGGGTCCACGAAAGGGTTGTGGTCACTTGTCCTCTGGGCCTGCCTTTCAAGAGTGCGGCTCGGGCCGGGATGCGCGCCAATGAAGATGTCAACCGGCCTTTCCCTCAGCCGGGCGAGCGAGCTCAGGTAGTCGGTCCGCCTGGTCGCCGGCAGGCCGTGCTCTTCCATGTATTGGTCGGTCAGGGTGTTGATGCCCGGGCCGCCGTGGATGCCGACCGTGAGGGTTGCGCCTTCCTCGGTGATCTCAAAGAAGTACGACATTGTTCCCGGCGTATGCCCCGGCGTGTGCATGCAGCACACCTTGGTGTTTCCGAGCGCGATCACGTCTCCGTCCTGAAGCGGAATGTCCACGTCGAAGGCCTCGTGGAACTCGAATCCATACTCCGGGGCCCAGGTGAGTGCAGCATGTTCCTGCACGATAGGGACGTCCGCCGCGCCGAGGGCGGTCGCGGCGCCCGTAAGTCCCACAAATGCCGGTGTGCCTCCGCAGTGGTCGTAATGTGCGTGTGAATGCAGGATGTAGGCCACTTCGTTCGGGTCGAACCCCAGGCGACGAATGGACTCAAGCAGCAGGTAGACGGTCTGCGGGAACGCCGTGTCGAGCAGAATGAGCCCGTCGCCTGTGTCTATCAAGTGGCACGAGACATCGCGGTTCCCCACGTAGTAGAGGCCCCCCGCGATCCTGAATGGTTCCACGGCATACATCCATGGGTGTGTGCAGACTTCCGCCGGCATTCGGCTTCCTCCCCTTCGATTTGCCCGGGCGCGCCGCGCTGCCACGACCCGCTGGGTCCGGGCGTAAGGCCGCCGTGACCCGGGGAGTGTAGGGCGTGCACGACGGTGCTTCAAGGCCCGGAGGCACGTTGGGGGCAGCGTGGCGGCCCCCGAAGAGTTGACAAACGGAAACCGGCGGCGTAGCTTTGTGCCCGAAGATGAAGCTCGCGAACTGGCGGGCCCCACGTGCCCGGTCGCCAATGGCCTGCGTGGGCGCTGCATGGCGGCAGACGTCCGCAAGAAAGCGGGAGGGACATTGCCCTTGTGGTGAGGACGCCAGCTTGAGCACACTGGTGCTGCCTGCGGCGGCTGCGGCCCATCATGCGTCCGAAGACATGTCCGCGGGAAGGTGTGGGGCCAATGGCAAAGCTAATCGGCCTGGACGTCGGGACCAGCAGCATCTGCGCCCTGCTCCTTGACACCGATCGGCCGCGTGAGGCGGTCGCCTGCAGCGTGGAGAACGACTGCTGGTTGAACTCGGGTGACGACCGGATACGCGAGCAGGACCCGGCCGGTATCTGGCGCAGGGTGCAGGATGCGCTGAACGCTCTGGCCGCAAGAGCGGGAAGGGGGCCGCTCCGGGCCGACGGCCTGGCCGTCACGGGCCAGATGCACGGCGTCCTGCTCACGGACGGCGAGGGCACGCCGGTGAGCCCGCTCATCACCTGGCAGGACCTCCGCGCGGTGGACGTGTCTCCCCGCGGCCGGCCCTATCTGGAGGAGTTCAGCGACGCGTTCGCCCCCGAGCAGGCCCGGTCCCTTGGCATGAGGCCCGCTGCCGGCTACATGGGGCCGACGCTGTATGCGATGCAGGGCGCGGGCCAGTTGCCCGAGGCCGCTCGGCACGCCTGGTTCATCTACGATTGGGTGGCCGCAGAGATGGCCGGGGCCTCTCCCTTCACGACGCCGCAGACGGCCCAGAGTTCCGGCATGTACTCGGCCCTCGAGCGGCGATGGCAGACGGAGGTCGCCGGCAGGCTGGGGATGGACTGCCGGCTCCTGCCCCCCGTTACTGCTGTCGCAGCCAAGGTCGGCACGGCAGTGGGCGAGGTCCCGGTCCGCAAGGGGACGCCGGTCTTCGCGGCGCCGGGCGACAACCAGGCCAGCTTCCTGGGCAGTGTCCGCGATGCCGCCGACAGCATTCTGATCAACGTCGGCACGGGAGCGCAGATAAGCGTCGCCGTCAGTGACTTCATCAGCATGGAAGGTGCGGACACGCGGCTGTTGTGGGAGGATGGCTATCTGCTGGTCGGGGCGTCGCTGTGCGGAGGGAGGGCGTTCTCTCTGCTGGCCGATTTCATTGCCCACATCGGCCAGGTCTTCTGCGGCTCCAGGCTGAACAGGGAAAAACTCTACAGCATGATGGTGGAATCCGCCGTTGAAGAGACGGCCCTGCGCTGCCGCACTACGCTGGCCGGCACGCGTGCCGAGCCGGAACTGCGGGGCCTTATCGCCGGCCTTTCGGAGGGCAACTTCACTATCGAGGAGCTCATACGCGCCACGGCGAACGGCATCATCGAGGAGCTGAAGCGCTTCTACGACGCGATGGCGGCCGGAGTGCCAGGTGGTCTGACCCGGGGCCAGTTGGTGGGCTCCGGCAACGGCCTCAGGAGGAACCGGCTGCTGCGGCAGAGCGCCGAGCGCGCGTTCGGCACGGAGCTGAGGATCCCGCTCATCGTCGAGGAGGCAGCGCTGGGCGCTGCGCTGACCGCCGCCATCGGCGCCGGCGTATATGCATCGCCCGCCGAAGCGGCAGCGGCCGTTTCCTATGTCGAGACCTGAACAACCGTGTGTCCGCGGGGACGTCGGCCCGCGGCCTACCCGGGCCTTTTGCGGAGGATGCCGATGAGAACCTCAACGCTGTTCCTGAGTCTCTCTCCCCTTCTGGTCGCCGGCCTGCTGGCCATGACCGGCTGGCTTGCGTTCGGCGAAGGGGCCGTCCACCGTGCCGGTTCGCTCAGCATCAGCCGGACGAGCTTCCGAGGGTGGGAGGACGCCTACCTGATGACCAACGGCGATGTCGAAGTGATTGTGGTGCCGCAGATCGCGCGCATCATGAAGTACGCGACCGCGGGCGGCGAGAACCTGCTCTGGGTGAACGACGAACTGACCCCCGAGGTCACGGGGCAGCAGACGGCCCCGCCGGACAGCAGCGAGTGGATCAACTACGGGGGCTACAAGCTGTGGCCCGCACCGCAGAAGGATTGGGGCTGGCCGCCCGACTGGCAGCTCGACCGGGGGCCGTGCCGGGTCGAGGTGACCGAGGCCGGCGCCCTCCGCCTTATCGGCGCACCGAGCCCCCAGCACGGCCTGCGGTTCGACCGCGAGATAACGCTCGCCCTCGAGGGGTCCCGCCTTGAGGTTCTCCAAACCGCCGTCAACGTCTCCGACGAGCCGATTACGGCCAGCATCTGGGACGTGACACAGGTGAAGGCGGACTGCGTGGGGTTCGTGCCGCTCGGCCCCGGCGCCGAGTACCGCACGGGCGAGGGCGAGGCGCCCGACGAGCAGTGGAGCCGCTCCGGCGACATGCTCCTGGTCAAGCCGACGGGCAAGACCGGCAAGGTCTTCATCTCCGGTCCGCCGGGCTGGTTCGGCTGCCGCAGGGGTGAGCTGATCTACCTCAAGCTGTTCGACATCGCCGAGGACCCGCCGCCGGAGCCCGAGACGCCCCGCGAGGTCTACACCGGCGACATGGGCTACACCGAGTTGGAGGTCGTCGGCCCGGCCGTCTCACTCCAGCCCGGCGAGAGCACCACGCTCAAGGAGACGTGGTATCTGCTGCCCGCCGGGCCCAAGGCCCACACGGACGCGGGCCTGATCGAGACCGTGACGGTACAGGTCGGGAGCTTGACCGGCCGCTGATGCCGCGCAGCGAGCTTGCCGTTGGCTTTCGGCGGGGCTATATTGGCCCCGGGCGCGCCCGCTTTATTCCTGCCCCGCTTCCCCGGGTCAGCCGGGACCGGACCGACCACGTGCACCGGCGCCTCTGCACGACAGGAGAGGAGGCTTCTGCATGGCCGAGATGCGGCGAGAGAAGGATTTCCTGGGCGAGCTGGACGTTCCGGCGGATGCTTACTTCGGCGTGCAGACCTGGCGGGCCGTCGCGAACTTCCCCATCAGCGGGCTGCGCGCGCCGGCCGTCTTCAACCGCGCGTGCGGCGAGATCAAGAAGGCCGCCGCCCTGGTGCACAAGGAGCTGGGCGGCCTCCCACCGGACGTGGCGGACGCCATCGCACGGGCGGCCGACGAGGTAATCGAAGGCCGCCTGGACGAGCACTTCGTGGTGGACGTCTTCCAGGCCGGCGCCGGCACCTCCTACCACATGAACGTCAACGAGGTGCTGGCCAATCGCGCCTCCGAGCTGCTGGGCGGCCGGCGGGGCGAGTACGAACTCGTCCACCCCAACGACCACGTGAACATGGGGCAGTCCACCAATGACGTCTTCCCGACGGGCATGCGGCTGGCGGCGCTGTTGACGCTGCCGGAGCTTCTGGGCGAACTGCGCACGCTGGCCGGGGCGTTCCGGCAGAAGGCGGCCGCTTTTGCCGACTTCGCCAAGTCCGGCCGCACCCACCTTCAGGACGCCGTGCCCGTCACCCTCGGCCAGGAGTTCGGCGCCTACGGGGAGGCCGTCGGGCGAGCAGCAGACCACATCGAGGAGCAGATGGCCCCGCTGCGCGAGCTGGGAATCGGCGGGTCGGCGACCGGCAGCGGGCTGAACGCACTCCCCGGCTATCGCCGGAAGGTGGTGGCCCGCCTGGCGGAGCAGACCGGGCTCGAACTCTCGCCCGCCGACGACCTGTTCGAAGCGATGCAGAGCATGGCGCCTTTCGTGCGCGTCTCGGGGGCGCTGCGCACGGCGGCCACGGAGCTGGGGCGCATTGCGAACGACCTCCGCCTGCTCTCCTCCGGGCCGACGACCGGCCTGGCCGAGATACGCCTGCCCGCCGTCCAGCCCGGCTCATCCATCATGCCCGGCAAGGTCAACCCCGTCATAGCCGAGTGCACGAACATGGTCTGCTTCCAGGTCATCGGCAACGACGCCTGCATCGTCCACGCGGCGGGCGCCGGACAGCTCGAGCTGAACGTCATGATGCCCGTCATCAACTACAACCTTCTCTGGTCGATCCGGATCCTGACCAACGCCGTGCGGATGCTGCGCGAACGCTGCGTGGAGGGCATCGAGGCGGACCGCGCGCGCTGCACGGCCTACCTGGACTCGACGCTCGGCCTGGCGGCGGTCCTGAACCCCGTCATAGGCTACCACCGCGCCGCCGAGGTAGCGCGCAAGGCAGCGGCCGGCGGCAAGACCATCCGAGAGGTAGTCCTGGAAGAGGGCATCCTCCCTAAGGACGAGCTGGACAAGCTGCTGAAGCAGTCCCTGCGCCGGCCCGAGTGAGTAAGGGGGGCTCGCCGGCACGGACAGCTCTACGGCTACGAAAGGCCCGGGAGCCACTGATCTGCACTGATGAACGCGGATTACAAGCACAGGGAGACTACTGAGAGGGTCACAGGGGCTCCATGCGCTGTCTACAACAGGTTGTGGCATAGGCTCGTTGAGAAGGCTTGCCAGAACGTGCTGGCGCTGGGCGGCCCCGGGTCCTCGCGAGTTCTCCGCGCGCCGAGAGCATACTGCCCCTTTCGCCTGGAACTGGAGATGAGGTCCCGCACGGCTGCGGGCTCGCAGGTGCTCCAGCAAGCGAGGCGGATATGATGAAGAGGATGAGGTGTATCTGGCTGGTCTGTGTGCTGTTGGCGACGGCACTCGGCTGCGGCGACGGAACGGGCCCGTGGCGGCTCACTGCTGTGGCAGCCATCAGCTCGCCGGCACTGGAGCGTTTCCACGCAGCGGACTTGGCGGCTACGCCAGAGTACGCCAGGGGCCATATGCATCCCTTTGAGGATTACCTTCGCCAGTGTACCTTGGTCCAGGTACGAGGGTGGGGCGTGGACCGGCTCGTTGTCCTCTGCTTCCCGGCAGACGACGACCTTGAAGTGGCGCTTCTCTCGTACGAGCGCCAGAAGATCCGACGGACGGGCAGTTGGCGGATCGCCCGGGCCATCGCGTCAGGACCCAGCGGAAGCATCATAGCTGGCCCTCCGGCCTTGCTGGCTCAGGAGACGGCAGGCCGGCGTTTCGCCATATGGATGCTGGATCCGTGGACCCAGGACCTTGTCCGCTGGCAGCTCGCCGAGGATGGCCGACCGTCCGCACCGTCATTCTACTCGGTCCCGTGGCAGGTGGACGCCGGCGTGGTCGGTCAGGTGCCGGGCCAGGCGGCCGCCATGTGGCTCGATCCGGCTGGCGACCGACTGCTGGCCGCGGCGTCGATGTACTCAGGTGGGACGGAAGTGGGAGTCCTGGATGTACCCGGGCGGGACTGGCAGGGGCAGTGGCTCTGGGGGGTGGAGGCAGACCAGTTGGCGGTCATGCCGCGCCGAGGGGGTGGGGCCCGGCTGTTCTGCCTTTCCTCGGTGCTGGGTGGCTGGGAAAGGGTATGTGAGGTCGCAGACGGCGTACCCCATCCGGTGTCATCTGGGATGGTTTTCGTGCTCCAGTTCGCAGCCGTCGCTGGCCCGGCGGGCGAAGCCCACATCCTGTGGGTGGACACGGGCCGGCCCAGCGCACCCCTGTCGCACGCCTATGAGCAAGAGGGTGGCTGGGTGCGGGAGGAGGTGGCGGCGGCGGTCGACATCCTCATCACTGATGGCGGCCCTCGCGGCCGAGCCGCGTACCCCCATCCGTCGGCCTGTTTCGACTCCGCGGGAGACCTGCACGTGAGCTACTTCGACTACGGGAAGGGCGCGGTCATGCACGCCGTGAGGCGGCAAGGGGCATGGAATGTGGCGGAGTTGGCCGCCGCGCGTGACGTGGCAGGCACCTCGATCTGCGGGGCCGGGGATGGGGTGGCCGTGGCGTATGTCGACATTCACAAGCGCCGCGTGTTCGTGGCTGTTGGGTCTCCTTGACGTGGGAGCGGCCTGATCCCGGCGGGCTCCTACGAGAAGGCCGGCAAGGTCACCAAGGTCGCCAACCCCGAGGGCATGGAGACCACCTACTCGTACGACATGCTCAGCCCGAAGAAGGAGGACATCGCTGATGCCGCCCAGGGGGGTTGCCATCAAGGGCGCCTGGAACCATGATCAATGGGACGGCAGCGCAAGGACTTGAGCCACTGATCTGCACTGATGTCGGCAGATTACAGACACGGCGGAACTACCGGGAAGAACGTGGGGAGCCGCAGACAGAGATCAAGAGGCCCTTCTTCGATCAGTGCCAATCCGTGCAAATCAGTGGCTCGATCTGTCGTCTCAGGCCGGCTTCAAGCGGGGTCACCTCTCCTCCAACGGCGGGACCTTTCGCGGGGCCGCCTCAGCGTGCGGGTCCCGCCTTGATAAGCTGGATGGCGCAGTCGGCCAGCACGTCGCCCGCCTCCGGCGCAAGCCGGCTGCTGTCGCAGAAGGTCGTCTCGTATCCGCCGCGCAGGAAGGCTTCCCTGTGGGGCACGTAGCCGACCATGCCGTTGGCGTGCCCGACCACGAGCGCGCGGCGAGGATGCGCCTCTTCCTTGATGCGCAGACCGTGCTGCACGAAGTACTCCGCGGGGATGCCCGCGTAAGCATATTCATCCATGAAGATGACCTGCACCTCCGCCGGCTGCGTGCCCATCCGCCGGACGCGCTCCATCGCCCTGGGGATCTCGCGTTCGTAGATGGCCGAATCTATGAAGCGCTGCGCCCCCCTGGTCGTGCCCGCCCTCTCGTCCTCGGTTGTCTGGCGGAAAGGCAGCCTGACGGTCTTTGACCTGCTGCCGAGTCTCAGCTCGCTCCGAAAGGCCATCCCCTCCAGGACGCGGCCAACGTCGCCGGCGAGTGCGGCGCCGACCTCTTCCTTGCTCTTGCCCGGGCCGCCTCTGCGCGGGTCATTCACCGAGATGTTGCCACACGCGCCGTTCAGGTAGACGGTCACGGGGCAGCCGCGTGCCTTCATCTCGTTCGCCAGCACGCCGGGGAAGCCAGCCGACAGCGCCGTCTCCCCGCCGTGATGCGTCGGGTGACAGGCGAAGTTCACCACCGCGCCGAGCAGCCGCCCGTCCTTGGCGCGAGCGGCCATGACGGCCACCTCGGGGTCTATCGGCCCCTCCATGCAGAGGGCCATCGGGTTTGTGAACTCGCCGTGCGTACGGACGGTGCCGTCCCTCATGACCACCCGGCGGTTGTAACCAACGTGGAACTCGAAGCAGCTTCCGAAACCCACCTCCGCCTCCCGGGCGTCGTCCAGCGCCCGCCCGATCAGCGAGACGACCTTGCCGACGAGGGTCTGCACGTAGGCGTCGTCGCGCCGGACATCGCCGCAGTTGGCGACGGCGGGCCCGGCGTGGTTATGGGTGGCGGCAACCATGATGTTCCCGCCCGGAAAGCCGTAGCTCTCCTCGCACCTGCTGCGGACCTCGGCGACCTGCGTCCAGCGGATGCTCAGCGTGTCGAGCTGCACGAAGGCCACCCGCTCGCCCGCCGCCTCCAGCACCGCGGCTCGCGCGAAGAGCGGGTCCAGCACCCGGTCGGACACTATGTCCCGCTTCCAGCCGATCTTGTGCGTCCCCACCGGGGGCGTGATGTCCACTTCGGCAAAGCCAACGTTAACTGGCATTTCTACGGCCCCTAATTTGCGTGGCTGATCTGCTCGAGGTTCGCCATCACCTTCCGAAAGGCCCCGGCCACGAGTTCGGCCGCCTCCGGACCGTTGGGAGCCCGCAGAGGAGTGGTCATGCCGATGTGCCGGTCGCTGTGCTTTTGAGCCATCGGATAGCTCTCAGGTGAGTAATCCACGGGCTGCGCATAGCGGCAACTCCAGGGGCAGCCCTTCCCGTAGCCGTTGCGGGCCCGGAAGACTGTCATGACCGGCAGGATGAACTTCTGCCAGACGAGCACGTCGGCGCCTTCGGCCTGGAGCGCCCGCAGGATTCCGTCGCGGAAGGCGGCCGCGTCGGATGCATGGCCCAGCGCTTCCATGTCGAACCGGACGGTGTAGTTGTACCAGTTGTGCTCGCAGCCGTCGGGCTCGCCGGGCAGGATGAGATGCGGCACGTCGCTGAGGCATTCGGTCAGCCGCTGCGCGTTGACCTTCTGGGCCTCGAGGTAGTCATCCAGCCTGATCAGTTGCGCCCTGCCGAAGGCCGCCCCCAGGTCGCTATTGCGGTACATCCACCCCAGCGCGTAGGCGTGGTAGTCGCGGTCTTCCAGGGGCGTGCGGGTCTCGCCGAAGGACCAGAGCTGCTTGGCCGCGGCGAACATCTCTTCGTCATCGGTCACGAACATGCCGCCTTCGCCCCCGCAGAGGCACTTGTTCTGGTTGAAGCTGAAGGCGGCGCAGTGCCCCCACGTGCCCACCTTCTTGCCGTTGAACTTCGCGCCATGGGCCTGGCAGGCGTCCTCGATCACCTTCAGGCCGTGCTTGCCGGCGATGGCCATCACCTGCTCCATGTCCACCGGAAGGCCGTGCAGATGGACAATGATAATGGCCTTCGTCCGCGGGGTGATCGCATCCTCGATCTGGTCAACGGCGATATTCATGGTCCCGAAGTCAATGTCCACGAAGACCGGGATGCTGTTGTGGTGCAGGACGCAGGTGGCGGAGGAGGACCACGAATAGGCGGGCACGATGACCTCGTCGCCGGCGCTGCATCCGCAGGCGGCGACGCACATGTGCAGCGCGGCCGTGCCGGAGTTGGTTGTGACGGCGTATTCGTTGCCGTTCCAGGCCGCGAACTCCTTCTGGAACGCCTCGCAGTTGGGCCCGAAGGTGTGGTTGTCGCCCTCGAGCGAGGCCAGGACCATGCGACGGTCAACATCGTCAATGGGCGGCCATTTCTTCATCGCCCCCTCGGGAACGGCGGGCGGTCCTCCCTTGATTGCGAGCTTCTCGGTCAAGGGAGGCCCGCCCGCCATTCCCGAGGGGGCGATGAAGAAATGGCCGCCCATTGAGGATGTTGACCGTCGCATGGTCCTGGCCTCGCTCGAAGGCACCAACCACACCTTCGGCCCCAACTGCGAGGCGTTCCAGAAGGAGTTCGCGGCCTGGAACGGCAACGAGTACGCCGTCACAACCAACTCCGGCACGGCCGCGCTGCACATGTGCGTCGCCGCCTGCGGATGCAGCGCCGGCGAC
>JAUVVP010000316.1 GCA_030604585.1 Planctomycetota bacterium
GACCTCCAGGTGCGGGTCTACGACGTGAGGGACCTGCTGCTGAGCAACGAGGACCGGTTCGGCGGCGCCGGCGCCGGCGGGGTTGGGGCCGGAGGCGGCGGCCAGGGGGCCGGCGGGGCCGGCGGTTTAGGTGGCGGTGGCGGGTTCAACCCGCAGTTTGGCGGCGGCCAGGGCGGGGCCGGCGCTCAGTTCGGCGGTGGCGGCGGCGCTCAGGGTCGCGCCGGCCTCACGCGCCCCCTAAACGCGCGGACTCAGGACCTGATCCTGCTGATCAAGGCGACCTGCGGGGAGGGAACGTGGATGGTCCCCTCCTCGACGGGGCTGATCTCCGTCGGCACCGGCGGTGCCGCCCTGCCCCCGGAGGCTGTGGGACAGGCGGGCGGCTTCGCACCGACGGGCCAGGCCCGCCCCGGCTTCTGAACTTGGGAAACCGTCCGGGCACAGCTCGTGCAGAATGGCAAGCGCGCAGGGCAAGGTGGCAGAGCGCCTGCGCGTGGTTTTTTCCGCCGCAAGCAAGGGAAAGATGTCGAGCGACCTCAGCTTCGATGTTGGCCGGATGCGCGCGTCCATCTGGGCCGCGCTGACCGATGGCCTGCCGGTGGTGCTGACCTCGCACGTCCGTCTGGACGGCGATGCGGCGGGCTCAGTGCTTGCCCTCTGGCACGGGCTGCGGGCCAGCGGGGTCAGCGTCCGTAAGTTCTTCCAGGCGCCCACGCCGCCGATGTTCCATTTCCTCAACGGCATGGAGCACTGCTGTTGCGACCCGGCGGAGCTTCCCGAGAGCTATCACCTGGTAGTGATAGACTGTGGGACCTTCGACAGGATCGGCGAGGGGGCCGATCAACTCACCGGAAGGGCCCAAACGGTCAACATAGACCACCACGCCAGCAACACCTGCTTCGGGGACGTCAACTACGTTGACCCGAGCGCCAGCTCCTGCGGGGAGATGGTCTACGGCCTGCTCACGGCGGCGGGTATCCGGATGAACGCTCAGATAGCCGAGTGCCTGTTCACGGCGATAGTAACCGACACGGGCCAGTTCTCCCATCAGGACACCACGCCGGAGGCGCTGAGGATCTGCGCCGAATGCATGCGGGCCGGCGCGCAGCCGCACAAGCTGATCCGCAGGCTGTTCCTGTCGCCTTCGCCGGCCCAGATGAAGCTGCGACACCTGACGCTGGGCACCCTCCGCTTCTACGACGGCGGGCAGGTTGCCACCATGTTCATCACCAAGCAGATGTTCCGGCAGGCGGGCCTGCGGCCGGTGGATACGGAGGGGTTTGCCGAGGTGCCGATCTCGATACAAGGGGTTCGTGCCTCGGCGCTGTTGAAAGAGATGCCGGGCTGCGACTACATTAAGGTGAGCCTGAGGAGCAGGGAATCGGTGGACGTCTGCTCGGTGGCAAAGGCCTTCGGCGGGGGAGGGCACGTGCACGCTGCCGGCTGTGAGATACCCGACGAACTGGAGAACGCGCAGCGCGCCGTAGCTAAGCGGCTCCAGCTTCAACTGCATGCCACTTCGCCGGAGTGAGCCGCGCCCGCCCGTTTCGTCCTTCCGTTGCCGGACCGTGCAGGCCGCTGAGCCGTTCAGAGGCGATGATGAGCAGGATGCTGGACTCCATCAATGGGCCGGCCGATCTGCGCGGCCTCGCCCTCTCCGAACTGGTCGAGCTGGCCGCCGAGGTCAGGCAGCTCATCGTGGATGTAGTCTCCCGCACCGGGGGGCACCTGGCCAGCAACCTCGGCACGGTCGAGCTGACGCTGGCCCTTCATCGTTGTTTTGACTTCCAGCACGACCGCCTCGTCTGGGACTGCGGGCACCAGTGCTATGCACACAAGATCCTGACGGGCCGGCGCGACAGTTTCCACACGCTGAGGCAGGACGGAGGGGTCAGCGGCTTTGCAGACAAGGGCGAGAGCCCCTACGACGCCTTCAGTTTCGGCCATACGGCCACCAGCATCAGCGCCGCCCTCGGCATGGCCTGCGCGGACAGGACGCTCGGAACCGGCAGGCGCGTAGTCGCCGTGATCGGCGACGGCGCCATCGGCAGCGGCATGGCCTTCGAGGCCCTCAATCACGCCGGAGAACTCGACCGCGACCTGCTGGTCGTGCTCAACGACAACAAGATGAGCATCTCGCGCAGCGTCGGCGGGATTGCCCGCTATCTGAGCAAGATCCGCTCCAGCACGTCCTATGCCGACATCAAGCACGAGCTGCAGGACCTGCTCGGCATGGTGCCCGTGGTGGGCCAGAAGTTCGACGGCCTGCTGGGACGGCTGCGCGAGGGGGTTCAGTCGGCCCTCACCCCCGGAGGCCTGTTCGTCGAGCTGGGGTTCCACTACTACGGCCCCGTTGACGGACACGACATCGGCGAGCTTATAGATACCTTCGACCACCTGAAGCGCATCAACGGGCCCGTGCTGCTCCACGTGCTGACCGAGAAGGGGCACGGCTTCGATCCGGCCTCCGACGATCCAACCCGCTTCCACAGCAGCCGCCGGTTCGAGATGGCCAACGGCACCCTCTGCACCGTGGAGCAGCCGGACGGGGTCAGCTATTCCAGCATCTTCGGACAGGTGCTGACCGAGATCGCAGCGCGGGACGCCAGGGTGGTGGCCATCACCGCTGCCATGCCGGACGGGACGGGGCTGCGCGAGTTTGCCAGGCGGTTCCCCGGCCGCTTCTACGACGTCGGCATCTGCGAGCAGCACGCGGTCGGCCTGGCCGATGGGCTCAGTGCCGGCGGGCTGCGCCCCGTCGTCGCCGTCTATTCCACCTTCTTGCAGCGCGCCTACGACCAGCTCTTCCACGACGTTGCCCTTCAGGGCGAGCCGGTCGTGTTCTGCATTGACAGGGCCGGTCTGGTGGGCAGCGACGGCCCCACGCATCACGGCCTGAATGACATCGCGTACTGCCGTGCCATGGCGGGCTTTGTGGTAATGGCGCCGAAGGATGCCGCCGAGCTGCGCCGGATGCTCGAGCTGGCCCTGGGAGGGGACGTGCCGGCGGCCATCCGCTATCCGCGCGAGAGCATCCCCGATGAGGTGCCGGAGGCGGGCGCGCCCGAGTTTGCCGTCGGTGAGGCGGAGGTCTGCCTGGAGGGCGGCGGGGCCGCCATCATAGCCTATGGGGCCATGGTCCGGCGGGCGCTGGAAGCGGCCCGCATCCTCAGCGACGAGGATGGCCTTCAGATCACCGTCGTCAACGCGCGGTTCGCCCGGCCCCTAGACCTGGGCACGATATCGCGCGTCGTGAAGGAACACAGCGCCGTCCTGCTGGCGGAGGACCACAGCGTGGCCGGCGGGTTCGGCTCGGCGGCGCTCGAAGCGCTGGCGGCGGAAGGCGTGGACGCCTCCCACGTGCGTCAGGCGGCCGTGCCCCTGGAGCCCGTCGTGCCCGCCGGCAGGGACCGGCAGCTTGCCCGCCTGGAGCTGGACGGCCCCGGCCTGGCCGCCCGCCTCCGCCGCCTGTTGGACGCACCGCGCCGGCAGTGAGAGTCGCGACGCTATGCCTGACCTGACGCATTACACACAGCGACATAGACTGGAACTCGAACGGCTCCTTGACTCGCCGGAATGGACCCGGACCGTCTCGTCCGGCCTGGTGGAGGAGGTCAAGGCCGACAGGATCGAGCCGGGCACGACGAGGAACTTCATTGACACGGCCGTCAATCAGCTCCTCGGATTCAATCAGGAGCGTGTCAGGACGCTGATAGAGGGGGGCTGTGAGGATAAGGACCACCTGGCTCGAGCATTATCGAAGTGGCCGGACGGCCTGGAGGGCCGCGACCCCGTGCTGTCGTTCGTGGGGCTGAACGTAACTGCGGAGTGCAGCTCCCGTCCCCGATGCGTCTATTGCAATCAGCCCTACGTCGCATCGTCGGTGGGTTTGGCCGGCTGGAAGAGGGTTATGGCGGAGGTGACGGCCAATGGCGACGGGCAGGGGCCGTATATCTACATC
>JAUVVP010000159.1 GCA_030604585.1 Planctomycetota bacterium
AGGGAAGACGCCGGCAGCACCGGCCAGGAACGGCAGTGACACCCCGTTCTCTTCTCGGATCAGCCCTCTCGGGACACCCCGGGGCGACTCGGGACTCGAAACCCGACGTCTGCGGTCGTCTGCGAACCGCATCGGCGGCCAGCTCCTCGTCCTCCTTGTCGTCGGCGCCTCGGCGGCGCGTGCCCGCGATAGGTCTGACCGTCACCTATCGGTTTTCCACCCTGACCATGACCTCGGGGGAGGAGCCGATCAGCGCCAGGTCGTCGAACCTCAGGTAGAACATGTACGGCGAGGGGTTGATGACCCGCAGCGCCCGGTAGATGTCGAACGACGGGGCGCTGGTCGCCGTCATGAGGCGCTGGGAGGGCACCACCTGAAAGATGTCCCCCGCGACGATGTACTCCTTGGCCTTTTCGACAGCCGTCAGATAGTCGGCCCGCTCGAAGTTGGACTCGTACTGCTGTGTGACCTCGCCGGCCGGCTCGATGTCGTCGGTGACGGTCGGCAGCGGCCGGCGGAGCTTGTCTATGACGCGGTCGATCCTCTGCGTGGCCTCGCGGTAGGCGGCGTCGGGCGTCATACCGTCCGTGCGCTGGCTGCACACCACCCGCAGGGTCTTGTTGAGGTGGTCGAAGATGAGTATCTCGTCGTAGAACATGTAGAAGACGTCCGGCAGGCCCCGGTCGTCCGGCGGGCAGTCCGGCAGGTGTTCGATGAAGCGCACCACGTCGTAGGCCATGTAGCCGACCGCCCCGCAAGAGAACCTGGGCAGGCCCTCCAGCGGCGCGAACGAGAACTTGCCGAGATACGCGCGGAACTCGTCCAGGGGGTTCTCGGCCTCCCAGGCCCGCGTCTGCGCGTCTTCCCGAATCTCGACCTGATGGCCCGTGCTCCTGAACAGGGCGAAGGGGGAGCTGCCCAGGAAGCAATAGCGTCCGATCTTCTCCGGCCCGGCGGCGCTCTCCAGCAGGAAGCCGTAGGGGCCGGAGGCGATCTTCTGGAAGGCGAGCACCGGCGTCATCGTGTCCGCCATGAGCTGGCGGTAGACCGGCACCACGTTGCCGCGCTCGAAAAGCCGGCGGAACTCCTCGAAGCTCGGATGGTACTGGTGTTTCATGGTATCGGCGTCCCGAGGATTGAACAGCACGAGTGCCCTGCCGCGCGCGGAGGTGTTTCCCTTGCAATGGCGGCGGCGCCGTGCATAGAATCAGCGAATGTGGCAATCGCTACGGCCTGCCACTCGCTGACCGCTGTCTTCTTTTTTCGGAAGGATGAGTCCATGGTTGCTTACATCGTCGGCATGATCATCGGAGCCGTGTGCCTGGTCTTTCCCCTGGCTTACATGATGCACATTGACTCGTGCGTGCTTCAGGTCCTCACGGTTGAGAGCCTCGCCGTCGAGGATTTCCTCGCCCATACGAGCTACGGCCTCGCCTATGCGACTGCCGTTGTCGGGGCCGTCGTCCTTCTTGCCAGCACTGTCCTGGTGACCATTACCGGCTTCTTGCAGCTCAAAGAACGCCGCCTGAAGCTGCAAGAGGTCCCGGGCGCTCCGCCGGCGCTTCCGCCGAACGAAGAGCCGCCGGACCTGACGCAGCACGACCAGGGCTGACAGCGCGGCGGACACAGCGCTGGTTTTGCCCGTCTTTCGCGTGCGTCAGCCATGTCCCGCGCTGGCTCATTGCCGTTGCGTGGCATCACATGCCGTGCAGTTTCTCCTCTGGCTGTGCGCCGTTGCGCATGCGCTTGACGAGGCGGTTGACGGCGGCCACGTAGGCGAGGGCGCTCGCCTCGATGATGTCCGTCCTGGCGGCGCGTCCGCGTTCGCTGAAACCGTTGGACGCGATCTCAAGCGCGACCTCTCCCATTGCGTCCTTGCCGCCCGTGATGGCGTGGATGCTGTAATCGCGCAGCTCGCAGCGTATGCCCGTTATGCGGTCTATGGCCCGGTAGACGGCGTCAATCGGCCCGTCGCCTATGGCGGCATCGGTCTTGACGCCTTCCTCGGCCACGTCCACCGAGACCGTCGCCGTCGGCGTCACGTCCATTCCGCTGGTGGTATGTAGGCCGACCAGTTTGAAGATCTCGGGCACCTCTTCGACCTCTTCGCGCACCAGGGCCTCAATGTCCTCGTCGTAGATCTCCTTCTTCTTGTCGGCCAGCCGCTTGAACTCGTCGAAGGCGTGATCCAGATGCCGCTCGTCCAGGTGGATGCCCAGCTCCTCCAGGCGGGTGCGGAAGGCATGCCGGCCGCTGTGCTTGCCCAGCACCAGGTGGCCGCTCGCCAGGCCGATGTCCTCCGGGCGCATGATCTCGTAGGTGCTCTTCTTCTTCAGGATGCCGTCCTGGTGTACGCCGGCCTCATGTGCAAAGGCGTTGCGCCCCACGACGGCCTTGTTGGGCGGCACCTGGACGCCCGTTACGGTGCTCACCAGGCGGCTGGCATTCATGATCTGCCGCGTGTTGATGTCCGTCTCCACGCCGAAGAAGTCCCTGCGGGTCGCAATGCCCATGACGACCTCTTCGAGGGAGCAGTTCCCCGCGCGCTCGCCCAGGCCGTTGACCGTGCACTCGACCTGGCGGGCGCCGGCCTTCACCGCCGCCAGCGAATTGGCGACGGCCATCCCCAGGTCGTCGTGACAGTGCACGCTGATCACGGCCCGCTCGATGTTGCCGACCTTCGAGATGAGCATCTCTATCAGCTCGGCGAACTGCGCGGGCACGGCGTAGCCCACGGTGTCCGGGATGTTGATCGTCGTGGCGCCCGCGTCAATGGCAGCCTCCACTACCTCGCGCAGGAACTCGGGTTCGGTGCGGGAGGCATCCTCCGGGCTGAACTCCACGTCCGTACGATAGCTCAGCGCCCTCCTTATGCCGTCCGTGGCCAGCTTGATGATCTCCGCGCGGCCCTTCTTGAGCTTGTGCTCTCGATGGATCTTGCTGGTGGCCAGGAAGACGTGGATGCGGCCCTTTTCCGCGCCCTCGAGGGCCTCGCCGGCGCGGTCAATGTCCGCCTCGACGCACCGCGCCAGGGCTGCCACCGTTGGCTTCGATACGCTTCTGCTCACCTGCCGGACGCTTTCGAAATCGCCGGGCGAGGCGATGGGGAAGCCGGCCTCGATGACGTCCACGTTCAGGCGCTCGAGCTGCTGAGCGACGCGGACCTTCTCTTCCAGCGTCATCGAGCAACCGGGCGCCTGTTCGCCATCCCTCAACGTCGTGTCGAAGATTATTATGCGTTCCATGTCCTCACTCGCTTCCGTGCTCTGCGCGACCCGCCGAGGCCGCATTCAAAGGAGGCAAAAGAAAAAGCCCCGCAGCCGCTTGAGGCTGCAGGGCTCGAACTTCCCGAACTACGAAACGGACGCGGACCCTCCCCGCCTCAAGACCCTGGCCAGCGCCAGGGTAGAGCGAGCCACAATAGGGCGAGGCTCACGACGGGTCGGACCACTTTGCGTTCCATAATACAGGGATTATACGCGACCGGGCACGACAATGTCAAGCGCAGAACCGCGCGCAAGGAACGCCGGACCCGCCGGCGCCGATGAAGTTCTGCACGTTCCCGCAGGCCCACCCCGCGACGGAGCGCTGCGTCCTGGTCCTCAGTCGCAAGGGGACGAGGTGTCAGCACGCGGGCCCCGCTCCCCGCAGACGGCGTGAGAGGACCGCGGCAGCGCAGCCCACGCCGGCCCGGACGGACAGCGCCTCGGCCGGGCAGTTCTGCGCGCAGGCGCCGCACTCCATGCAGGCGTCGCGGTCAACTATCCGGGTCTGACCGTTCTCGACGGCGAAGACCGCGTGCGGGCATACGAGCGCGCACATGCCGCACCCGACGCACTTCTCGTCATCCAGCGCCAGCGTCACCACGTTCGGCAGGTATCGCAACCGGGCCACGGCGGCCTCCCGTTCTGGATTCGCCTTCACATAAACCGTCCGACCAGCCACAGGGCCGCGCCGACGACGCCGCACGCGATCTGGATGGGCACGGCAACCCGCGTCTCTCGCAGGACGCCCGACAGGGACGTGTAGGTCGAGGCCCCTGTGAAGTTCATCGCCATGAAGCTCGCCACCGCCGGCATGATGAGAAACCAAGCCGCCGCCGTCGGCCAGTTACCGAACAAGCCCCCGTATGCCCACTCGTAGGACGCGGCGCACAGGAACAGCGCCAGGCCGACCCACGCGCCCTTGGCCGAGAACGACCGGCCGGGCAGCCAGGGAAGCAGCGCCGCGGTCAGAACCATACCGGCCAGCCACGCACTCAGCAGCAGCAAGACCGACCGCGAACCGACTGCCATCGCCCGCGCTGAAGAGTAACCCCCGGGCCCGAGCCCTGAGAGCAGCAGGAGACACGCACCCAGGAAAAGGGCGCGCCTAGCTGACCCCACCAGTTCCACAGGGACGAGCGCCACGCGGTCGCGCAGAGGGAACCGCACGCGCCGCATCTCGGCGGTGGCCTGCATCCCGGCGTCCAGGAACGCGGGCAGGTCCTCCGCTCGCACCGGGCCGTAGACGACCCGGAACCCGCTGCGCCGCTTCACTTCGTGCGCGCTCACGCCCGTGGCCCCAAGCTGCGGCAGTATCAGTGTCCGGTGCTCCACCACCTCGCCGAGCCGAACCGCATCGAGGCGGCCGACGACCTCGTCCGTGCCGAAAGTGCCCTTGCCCGCCGCGCACCAGACGTTGATGCCGCGCGTGTCGAGCACCATAATCCAGGCGTCGCGCCCGCCCAACTGAGAGCGCAGCCGGTCGAAGCTCATCTTGTAGTTCGCTGAGACCAGCACCGGCGAAACCGGCGCGGGAGTGCCCACTGCATACAGGCCCGGCTCCACCGCATAGTGCATCCGGCCCATCGCCCAGCGCGCCTTCCACGAGCCCAGCTTGTCGGTGAAACGCAGTTCCGTCGCCACCCGCGGGACCTCTCCGACGGCCGTGCTCACCGTGCCGACGACGTAGGGTGCTTCGATTGGCCGGCGCTGCGCTTCGGACGCCGGCGCAGCGTCCCCGGCGGACGCGCAGCAACCGGAAGTCGCAAGTCTCGGCCCAGTCATCGCCGGTCTCTCACAAAGTGCCCAGCAACCAGAAGCCCACGCCGAGCAGGAGGATGCCGGCCACCACGCGGACCGGTTTCGCGGCCCTTCTGGCGAAGCCCGCCAGGCGCCCCAGGCTGATGCCCAGCATGGCCACCGCCATCGGCAAGGTGTAGCCGACGGCGAACAGCATCATGATCAGCGCGCCCCAGAGGACCTCCCCGCGCAAGGCAGCCAGCCCGAGCGCAACCGGCAGCAGCGGGCCACAGCATGCCACCGTGCAGGCCGTGCTGCCACCGCCCACCGCAAACCCGAAGATGCTCGCATTCAGCAGCCCGCGAGGGCGCTTGCCCTCGGCGAGTTGGAACCTGGGCAACCGAAACGGCAGCAGGCCCAGCACCGCCAGGCCAAAGAGAATGACAACGACTCCCATGAAGGCCTGCCCGTAGAGCCCCAGGCGGCTGCCCGCCACCTGGCCCAGGTAGCCGACCAGGGAGCCGATGACGCTCATCGCCAGGATCGTCCCGAGGGCGAAACAGACACACATGAGCACGACATCCCGGCGGCGGGCGTCCTGGCGGCTGCCCGCAGAGCCCGCCACGGCGGCCAGCACGGCCAGGTTGCATCCGGAGCTCACGGCCGTCAGAAGCCCCAGAAGCACGGCGGCCGGCAGGACCAACACGCCGAATTCCGGCGCCTCGAAGACCCGCTGGACCCACTCCTGCATTGACGCTTCCTCAAGGGCCGCATGCACCCGGGGCACACGAGGCCGTCCCCACGCACGTCTTGAGGTATGCCTGCAGGAGCTTGTCCTCCGTCACCTGGCCCTGGACCAGCGCGACACCGC
>JAUVVP010000088.1 GCA_030604585.1 Planctomycetota bacterium
CACATACCGGACGAGGAGAACTCCGCCCTCATCCTGCTCCGGGCCTTCGAGGAGATGGAACAGGCCGAGCCCGAGTACAGCAAGGCCGTCGTTGAGGCGCTGGTGGATGCCGCTCGCCTGGGCACGAGACCCTCCGAGCAGGCCCGACAGATCATTGGCTCCCGACTGAGCACCAACGCCAAGGCGCTCCAGACGATCCATGAGGCCGCTGCCTTTGCGCGGGGAGCCTATCCCGTGACCGTGGGGCGGAATCCCTTGGAGACCGACCTTCCCCACCTCACTCCGCTTCTGTCCGCGGCCCAGCTGTGCGCGCTGTCGGCCGCCTCCCATGCGGCGGCCGGCCAGGCCGAGGAGGCCCATCGAGATGTCTGGGCCGGCCTGCGTCTGGGTGCCTCCATCGGCGATTCTCCGTTCATGATAAGCTGCCTTGTGCGCATGGCCGTCGACTCGATCTTCGTGAGCGGCCTCCAGCGGTCGCTCGCGCTGTGCGAGCTGCCCGTTGAGCGGCTCAGGCACCTGCGCGAGGAGATGGCGCGCGAATCCGGGTCGCTTTCGCTGAGGCCGGGGCTCCTCTGCGACCGCGCTTTTGCCCATTGGCTGTTCACCTCAGGCATCCGGATGAGTGAGCTGGACGGGGGCTGGGGCTATGTCTACAGGTACGTGCCCGGCTGGTGGTGGCGTGACGCCCTGTTCTCGTTCACCATCGCGGACCGACAGTTGGCGGTCGCCGACATGCCCGCGCGCGCGCGAGTCCCTGAGATCCGCCGGTTAAGCGCCGACGTGGAGCGCGAGCTGCATCGGTATCGCAGGCGGTATTGGATCTCGGCGATTATCATGCCTGCCTTGGGCCGGGTCATGGAGGAGGCCGTCAAGGGAGAAGTGCAACTGCAAGTGGCGCGGACGGGACTGGCCGCCGAGGAGTGGCGGCTGGCGCACGGGCGCTGGCCCGACTCGCTGGAGCAACTCGTGCCGGAGTTCCTCGATGCCGTGCCCGAGGACCCGTTCTCCGAGGGCGCCATTCGCTACGCAAGGACCGAGGACGGCGTGGTCGTCTACAGCGTCGGCGAGGACGGCACGGATGACGGCGGGATCACAGAGGAACAGGCGGTGCAGAAGGCCGCAGTTCAGATCGAAGAAGGATGGGACCTGCCCTTCCGGCTGCTCGAATCCGAACTGCGCGGCGCGGGAACCCTGACCTTCCGCCAGGAAGTGTTGGATGCCGACCTCGACCTGGAGGACCTGCATGATGCGGGGTTCACGATTGAGAAGCTCGAAGGGCTCGGCTTCACTCCGCCTGATTTCGGTCTGGCATCGTGGCCGAGCGAAGGCCGGAGCCGTCCGTAGGCCACCGCCGCCGGCACTATGAGGGAACTGCAAATGGCCGCGAAGAGCGAATCCAGGGGCACGCGTGGGCGGGGCTGTGCCATCGCGGCGGCGGTTGTGATTGTGCTGATCGGGCTGGCCGGGCTGGGTGCCCATCTCTACGACCGGTATTGGGAGCGGCGGTTCGAGGCGAAGGTGGCCGAGCTGCGCGCTGCGGGGCAGCCGGTCACGTTCGAGGAAGTCCTCGCCCGCCGCGAACACATACCGGACGAGGAGAACTCCGCCCTCATCCTGCTCCGGGCCTTCGAGGAGATGGAACGGGCCGAGCCCGAGTACCGCGAGGCCGTCGTTGAGGCGCTGGTGGATGCCTCGCGCCTGGGCACGAGACCCTCCGAGCAGGCCCGACAGATCATTGGCTCCCGACTGACCACCAACGCCAGTGTGCTCCAGAGGATCCATCAGGCCGCTGCCTTTGCGCGGGGAGCCTATCCCGTGACCGCGGGGCGGAATCCCTATGAGACCGACCTTCCCCACCTCACTCCGCTTCGGGCCGCGGCCAGGCTGTGCGCACTGTCGGCCGGCTTCCATGCGGCGGCCGGCCAGGCCGAGGAGGCCCATCGAGATCTCTGGGCCGGCCTGCGTCTGGGTGCTTCCATCGGCGATTCTCCGTTCATGATACTAAGCGGCCTTGTGCGCGTGGCCGCCGACTCGATCTTCGTGAGCGGCCTCCAGCGTTCCCTCGCGCTGTGCGAGCTGCCCGTTAAGCGGCTAAGCTTCCTGCGCGAGGAGATGGCGCGCGAATCCGGGTCGCTTTCGCTGAGGCCGGCGCTGCTGTGCGAACGCGCTTTTGCCCATTGGCTGTTCACCTCAGGCATCCTGATGAGTGAGCTGGACGGGGGCTGGGGCTATGTCTACAGCTACGTGCCCGGCTGGTGGTGGCAGGACGCTCTGTTCTGGTTCAGCATCGCGGACCGACAGTTGGCGGTCGCCGACATGCCGCCGCGCCGGCGTGTGCGAGAGGCCCGCAAGCTGGCTGAACACGTGGAGCGCCAACTGCGCCGGCATGCCAGGCGGTATTGGATCTCGGCGATGATCACGCCTGCCTTGGGCCGGGTCCTGGAGGAGGGCGTCAAGGCGGAAGTGCGACTGCATGTGGCCCGCACGGCACTGGCCGCCGAGGAGTGGCGGCTGACGCACGGGCGCTGGCCCGACTCGCTGGAGCAACTCGTGCCGGAGTTCCTCGACGCCGTGCCGGAGGACCCGTTCTCCGATACCAGGATCCAGTACAAGAGGACCGGCACGGGCGTCGTGGTCTACAGCGTGGGGCCCGACGGCCAGGACGACGGCGGCACTTCGCTCGAAGAGGCCAGGAAGCTGGCCGGCGAGGACGGATACCTGGAAGAGGGATGGGACCTGCCGTTCCGGCTGCTCAACCCCGAACTGCGCGGGGCCAGGGCGCTCACCTTCCTGGAGGAGATCCTGGCGTCCGGCATCGACCGGCTCGACCTGGACCACGGCGGCCTGACCCGGGAGAAGCTGGCCGAACTCGGGCTGACCGAGGCGGACCTGCGCAAGCTCGGCTACCGTTGACCGCGCCGGCAACGGCGTTGTATCAACACGGAGGCACGGAGAGCACGGAGAACGGCAAGGGCGATTAATGCTACTTTGTCAGCTCTCAAGGAGGGTGAGGAGCTTCCGCGCGTAGCGTAGGCCACGAGCGGCTGTAGTATAGACGAAGTGCATTCGGTGTCATCCTGAGGCCGCCTACGGGCGGCCGAAGGATCTCCATAGGCAGGACCCGCCTGCAGGTGGAGATTCCTCGTCGCCCGCCCTACGGCGGGCTTCTCGGAATGACAACGGGTAGGTGCCTTGTCAGCCACGGTGCGGCCCGCGAACCGGCCGTTTCGCAAAGGTGACAAAGTAGGATTCACAGGCTTTACAGGATTCGCGGCGAAAGGAACGGAAGGACAAGACGCAATCCAACAAGGGTACACAGGGTTGTTTGCACGTGCAGTTCGTTCCGCGATCCTGTCCATCCTGTATATCCTGTTGATCCCTGCCGCTCGTTCGGTCCAGGCTGATGGCGGGGGTTGTCCTAAGACGCGGGCACGGACGAGCGAATCAGCCACCGATCTACACTGATCGACTCATATCTCCTGCGTTCTGTCCCTCATCAGTGGTAATCTGTGTGAATCTGTGGCCCATGTCTTCGTTTGTTGTCGTGCTCCGTGCCTCCGTGTTGGATGTTCTTTCCGCCGTATTGACAGCCCGCGCCGACGGGCATAGAATTCAGCGTTGGGGCCGCGCAGGCCAACCGGGGAAAGAGGGGACAGGTCCATGAAGAACGCCGCCGTGGCCGCCATGTTCGACAAGATGGCGGACATCATGGCGATCAAGGGGGAGAATGCCTTCCGCGTCAACACCTACCGCAAGGTCGGCCGCATCCTGCGCGACCTGACAGAGGACATCGAGCAGGTGCATCGCGAGGGCAGGTTGACGGAGCTTTCCGGCGTCGGCAAGAGCAGTGCGGAGAAGATCGCACAGTTCCTCCAGACCGGCAGGATCAGGGCGTATGAGGAGCTGGCGAAGGGCTTCCCGGTCGGCGCGCTCGACATGCTGAAGATACCCAACCTGGGCCCCAAGACCGTCGCCCGACTGATGCAGGACAAGGGAATCCAAAGCATCGAGGACCTCGAGAAGGCCATCGAAGGGGGCGACCTGGTCGGCATGGCCGGGATGGGCAAGAAGACGATCGAGAAGCTGCGCCACGGCATCGAGTTCCTGCGACGCAGCGCCGGGCGCATCATGCTGGGCAAGGCGCTTCCGGTGGCGCAAGCCGTGGTCGAAAGCCTGGCGGAGAGGTGCGACCTGCCCGCGATCGAGGCGGCGGGCTCCCTGCGGCGCATGAAGGAGACCGTCGGCGACATTGACATCCTGGCCACGGTGCGCTCGAAGCGCCGCAAGGGCAAGAAGGCGGAGGAGGTGCCGGGCGGCAGAGAGGTCGTCGAGGCGTTCACGTCCCTGCCGAACGTGGCCGAGGTGCTGGCCGCCGGCGCCACGAAGGGCTCCGTGCGCACCGAAGAGGGGCTCCAGGTGGACCTGCGCGTGGTCAGCCCGGAGAGCTTCGGCGCGGCGCTGGTCTACTTCACCGGCTCAAAGGCCCACAACGTCAAGATCCGCGGCATCGCCCTCGACAAGGGGCTGAAGATCAACGAGTACGGCGTCTTCAGGGGCGAGGCCTGCATGGCCGAGCGCATCGCCGGCGCGACGGAGCAGGAGGTCTACGACTGCCTGGGGCTACCGTGGCTGCCGCCGGAGCTGCGCGAGGACCGCGGCGAGGTGGAGGCCGCCCTTGCCGGGACACTCCCCGAGCTGGTGTCGCCGGACGACATCCGCGGCGAGCTGCACGCGCATAGTCACTACTCCGACGGTTCATTGTCCGTGATGGAGATGGCCGAGGCCGCCCGGCAGATGGGCTACTCCTACCTCGCCATCACCGACCACAGCCCGTCGCTGGGCGTGGCGGGCGGCCTGTCGGCCAAACGGCTAAGACGCCAGCAGGCGGACATCGAGGCCGCCAACCGGAAGCTGAGCGGTTTCACCGTCCTGAAGGGTACCGAGGCCGACATCCTGGCCGACGGCGGAATAGACTATCCCGAGAAGGTGCTGGCGACGTTCGAGCTGGTCATCGCCTCGGTGCACAGCCGCTTCGGGATGAGCGAGAAGGAGATGACCGCTCGCATCATCAAGGCGGTCCAGAACCCCTATGTGACCGCCATCGGCCACCTGACCGGGCGCCTGCTCGGCCAGCGCGAGGCCTACCAGGTAGACGTAGGGGCCGTAGTGGCGGCCTGCGCCGAACACCGAACCGCCCTGGAACTGAACACCAACATGGAACGGCTGGACATCACGGACCTGGTCTGCCGCCAGGCCAGGGAGGCGGGAGTCAAGGTGCTGCTCGGCACCGACGCGCACCACTCGCGGCACTACTGGATGATGCGGCTCGGCGTGGGGACGGCGCGCCGCGGCTGGCTGGAAAAAGGCGACGTGCTCAACTGCATGGAGGCCGAAGAACTCCTCGACTACCTCAGACAGCCCACACGTAGTACATAAGCAGGATTCACAGGATAGGTAGGATCAGAGAGACAGATCACCTCGCCCGCTTCCGGATGTATCCTGTGCATCCCTGTTGATGTCCGTTGTCCGCAGTGTTTGCGCGTCAGCGGACGGGGCGGCGGCGCGGCTCGAGGTCTATCTTCAGCGCCAGGAAACCCAGCAGGTCGCGCAGGCTGACGATGCCCACGGGCCGGCCGTTCTGCACGATGACGACGCGGCGTTCGTCATGCAGGCGCAGCGCCGAGAGCGCGTCCACCGCGTCCGTATCCGGGTCGAGGATCATGCTCGGTTCGGTCGGGCTCATCACGGAGCCCACCGCCGTATGCGGCCAGCGGCCCTGTTCCACCGCGCGCGGCGCTCGCGCGCTGACCAGGCCCACCAGCAGGCCCTGCTCGTCCACCACGGGGTAGTAGTTGAACCGGTGCTGAAAGACGTAGCCGTCCACGAACTCCTGCACGCTCATGTCCCGGGCGACGGTCACCAGGTCCGTGGTCATGAAGCGGCGGACCTTCTCGCCCTCCAGGTGCTCCCTCATGATGACCATCTGGAGGCTGCCCAGCGCAGCCTGGCGCAGGAAGAAGCCGACGACCATCAGCCACATGCCGCTGATAACGACGCGGTGGAGAAGCAGAAAGATCCCGAACATGATCAGGCCCAGCCCGAAGATCGACCCGATCTGCACCGCCACGTGCGTGGCCAGGCGCAGGTCGGCCGTGACGCCCCACAGGATGCTGCGCAGCACCCGCCCGCCGTCGAGAGGGAAGGCCGGCAGGCTGTTGAACGCCGCCAGAAGGAAGTTCATG
Source organism: Planctomycetota bacterium (assembly GCA_030604585.1). GTDB lineage: Bacteria > Planctomycetota > Brocadiia > SM23-32 > SM23-32 > JAUVVP01. Next base: position 6,243 of record JAUVVP010000088.1, read on the forward strand.
AACGACAGACAGCCCAGCAGGGCCAGGGCGGCGGCCGACCACTGGAGGTATGCCCCGACCAGCCAGGTGACCAGGAAGGCGCTGCCCAGCACCACGCTCGACAGGGGGCCGACCACGGCCATGAAGAACTCGGACGCGGCGGTCGGCGGCTCGTCCTCGAGCTGACTCACCCCGCCGAAGATGAACAGCGTGATGCCCGAGACCGACATGCCCGTGCTGCGCGCGACCAGCGAGTGGCTCAGCTCGTGGACGATCAGCGAGGCGAACAGGGCCATCGCCCCGACGACCGCCAGGCCCCAGTAGACGTGCCACGGCAGGCCCGGCCCCAGCCGCGGAGGGAAATAGCCCTTCGCCAGCGTGACCACCACCAGCGCAACCAGGAACAGCCAGGAGACGTTCGCCTTGATGGGCACCCCGAACAGCTTGAAGAGCGTCCTGTCTCGTCCGATCAGCGGCACGTAGCAGACCCTCTCCGATTGCTGTCAGCGTCGGGCCGCTCTTTCCACGGCCTTTCTGCTGGGATGCCTCTCACCTGCAGTATACCATCGTCGTGGCTCTCTTGCGCATGAAGGCAACCGTCGCGTAGGCGCGAGCGCCGGCCACAACTCCCGCGACCCCGGGTCAGCCTGCCGCGCGACAGTACTCCGCCCTGCGTTCGCGAATGCACTGGGCGATCTCGACGGACTGCCGGGCGCTGGGCAGGTCGCCGGCCGGGTGACGCCCCGCGCGCACGTCATCGAAGAACGAGGCATTCTCCCCGTAGAAGCCCTCCAACTCGAAGGGCTCAGCGCCTACGGTAAGCTCCGTGCCCGTCACGTCCAGCTTCAGTTCGCCCTTCTCGAGGTGCCGCAGCCGGCCCGGCCCATCGGACCCGCCCCCGCTGGGGAAATCGAGCAAGAAGGTATTGTCGAGGGCGTGGACCGTGGCGCGTTCGACGACGACCCCCGCAACCGGGCAGACACTCAGATGGGCCGTGGCGCCCGAGTCAACGGTGCAGTCCATGAATATGTTGAACACCGTCGGGCCGATGTGGGGG
>JAUVVP010000494.1 GCA_030604585.1 Planctomycetota bacterium
CCCCTACCCCTGCCATGGGAACAGCTTCCGTCCGCGTAGTGCACATCATCACACGGATGATCCTGGGCGGCGCCCAGGAGAACACCCTCCACACGTGTGACCTGCTCAACAGGCGGCCGGGCTGGGATGTCCTGCTGGTCACGGGCCCGCCCATCGGACCCGAAGGCGAGCTGCTCAGCGAGGTGCGGCGCCGGGGCATTCCCCACGTGGTCGTCCCGGAGATGCGCAGGTCCGTCAATCCCTGGCTCGATGCGCTCACGTTGGCCAAGCTGGCTCGAATCCTTCGCCAGTTCCGACCCGCCATCGTGCAGACCCACAGCTCGAAGGCGGGCATACTCGGCCGGCTTGCGGCCTCGCTCACCCGGGTGCCCATCATCATCCACACCGTGGAGGGGCTGCCCTTCCATCGGTATGCGCCACGCCACGTCAATGCGGCCTTCATCCTGGCCGAACGGGCCGCGGCTCGCCTGACGGACCGCATAGTCTGCGTGGCTCAAGCGATGGTCGAGCAGGCCGTCCGGGCCGGCGTGAGGCCGCGCGGAGGCTACTCGGTCGTCTACAGCGGCATGGATGTGGAGGCCTACCTCCGCGCCGGCAACCGGCGGCAGGAGGCGCGACGGCGCTTCGGGTTCGAGCCCGAGGACGTCGTCATCGGCAAGATCGCCCGCCTGTTCGGACTGAAGGGACACCGTTTCGTCGTCCGGGCTGCGGCCAGGATCGTCCAGCGGTGTCCGCGCGCGAAGTTCCTCTTCGTCGGCGATGGCATCTTGCGGGATGAGCTGGCCAGGCTGGCTGCCCGCGTGGGCGTGCGCGAGCGCATCGTCTTCGCTGGGCTGGTGCCGCCGGAAGAGATCCCCGCGATGATAAGCGCGATGGACGTGGTCGTCCACGCCTCGCTCAGGGAGGGCCTGGCACGGGTGCTGGTGCAGGGCCTTCTCTGCCAGAAGCCCGTGGTCGCCTACGACCTGGACGGCACACCCGAGGTCATATTGAACGGGGTAACCGGCACGCTGGTGCCTGCCGAGTCGGTGGACGAGCTGGCCGAAGCCGTCATCGGCGCCATCGAGCACCCGGGCCGGGCACTCAGCATGGCCAGAGAAGGGCGCCGCCGCTTCGCCGGCCGCTTCCGCATTGAAACAATGGTCGCAGACACCGAACGCCTGTACCGGGAACTGATACAGCAGAAAGGACCGGGCCTCCGGTCCTGCGCACGGTGAGGGCGGGGACACCTACCACGCGTCCGCGCCGATCAGCTTGACGAAGACGCACTCGCAGAGCTCGCTTTCCCGGACCGATCCGTCCGACTGCCGGCGGTAGTGCGTCAGCATCTGCCAGCGCCGGCCGCCCACCGGCACGACCGCCTCACCCAGCCGGCCAAGCTGTCCCAGGAGCACCTCCGGGCGGCGCGGAGCCCCGGCGGTGACAATGATGCGGTCGAACGGCGCCTCCTCGGCCCAGCCCAACGTGCCGTCGCCGACCTTGAACGAAACGTTGGCGTATCCCATCTCATCGCAGAGGACTTCCGTGGCCCTCTCGCTCAGCTCGACAACCCGTTCAACGGTGTAGACGCGGGCGGCCAGCTCTGCCAGGACGGCGGTCTGGTATCCGGACCCCGTCCCCACTTCCAGCACGCGCTCGCCGCCGCTCAGGTGCAGGGCCTCTGTCATCAGCGCAACCATGTAGGGCTGCGAGATGGTCTGGCCGCATCCGATGCCAAGGGCGCCGTCGGAATAGGCCTTATGCCGCTGCCTGGCAGCGACGAAGCGCTCACGCGGCACTTTGCCCATGGCGGCGAGCACCCGCTCGTCCGTGATGCCGCGACCCACCAGTTGCCTGGCGACCATCGTCTTGCGGGCGCGCTCGCAGTCCCGAGATGCTGAGAACATGGCCGAGCAGGGGGCGGAACAGAGGGATTTTGTGTTTCCCATCACGCCTTGCGTAGGGTATCATACTTCCGCCCTGGATTATTACAAGCCCGGAACCCTTGCGAAGCGGAACCGAAATGATGGTAGAGACCAGAACATTCGTATTCAGCACCGAAGCCGAGATGGACGTGGTGGACATCAGCAAGGATGTGGCCGACATCCTGGCCGAGACGTCCATTTCGGACGGGATCATCACCGTCTTCGTCCCGGGCTCGACCGGCGGGGTGACCACTATGGAATACGAGCCGGGGCTGGTCAAGGACATGAAAGATGTCTTCGAGAAGGTCGCTCCGCACGACCACTATTACCAGCATGAGGAGCGCTGGCACGACAAGAACGGGCACAGTCACGTGCGCGCCAGCCTGATCGGCCCCTCGGTCACCATACCGTTCCGGGACAACCGCCTGATGCTGGGCACGTGGCAGCAGATCGTTTTCTTCGACTTCGACGTGCGTGCGCGCGAGCGGGAGCTGTTCGTGCAGATCATCGGCGAGTGAGGCTCGCCTCCTCCCCTGGTTCGCCGTCCGCCGGCGGGGTCTGTGGCGGCTTGACTCGCCGGGTGGCGCGGCTATAATAGGTCTGACGGTCGGGGCGTGGCC
>JAUVVP010000328.1 GCA_030604585.1 Planctomycetota bacterium
CGTGACGAGGACGAGCGAGAAGCCCGAGGGCAAGGCGGCAGGCGCAAAACGCCGGAAGCGTGGCTGAAGCCACGTTGAGGACGTTTTGCGCCGACAACACAGCCATTGGGCTTCGCAGCCGGCCACAGTAGATCCGGGTTCTGCAATAGCCCCTAAAGGTCAAGCGGAGCAGGACAAGGGCATTGACTGATCGTTCGACATCCAGCACGGTCCTGGGCTTCATTGCCATCCTGTTCTGGAGCACGACGATCGGCGTTGACGGGACAGCGCCGGCGGGCGCGGCCCGGGCCCCGCCTGCCCTGAGGCCGCCCCGGCGCGCCGCGCGGCGACCTGGAGGACGCTCGCTAATGCGGAATCTACTGCGCCTGTCCCGCTGTCGCTCAGCAGAGGCGCGAGGCCATCGCCGATCGCCTGTGGGGAAGGCCGCGGAGCTGCGGGAGGAGCATCGTCTGCAGTCTCTGAGGGCTGAGGGCCCGGCGCAGTTCGATGAGATCATTGGGGAGTAGGAAGGAAGGAAGCATGAAGACCAACGTGACGACATTTGCGACTGCGCAGTTCCGCCTGTTGTCCGATGACCAGATGGATAGCATTTTCCTCGGGGCACTGGAGATACTGGAAGGCACCGGCACGAAAGTCCTCGAGGCAGAGGCGAGGGCCCTGCTGCTTGAGGCGGGCGCCCACGTTGAGGGCGAGATGGCGAGACTGCCGGGGGGTCTGGTGAAGGAGATGCTCAGCAGCGTTCCATCCCGCATCGCCGTGGCGGACCGCGATGGCCGGCGGACCCTTCTCCTGGAGAGCAACCGCCTCCACTTCGGCACCGGCTCAGACTGCCCCTTTATCCTGGACTCGGAGACCGGGCAGCGGCGGCTGTTCGTGAAGAAAGACCTCGAGGACGCCGCGCGAGTGGTGGATGCCTGCGATAACCTGGACTTCCACATGTCCCTCGGCCTGATGAGCGGCGTGCCCTCGCACAGTTACGACCGCCACCAGGCGGCCACCATGCTGCGCAACACCGTCAAGCCGCTTTGCCTCACGGCCATGTCCCGCCAGGGGCTTTCGGACATCGTCGAGGTCTACTACCTGCTGTGCGGCGGGCGCGCGTCCTTTGAGGTCAATCCGCGCTTCATAGTCTACCTTGAGCCCACGACCCCCCTTCTCCACAGCAAGGCGGCGCTCGAGAAGCTGCTCTTCGCCGCTGAGAGACGTATCCCGGCCATCTATACCCCCTGCCCAATGCTGGGCGCGACGGCGCCCGTGACCCTCGCCGGAGGGCTGGTGTTGGCCCTGGCAGAGTTCCTTGCAGGGATGGTGGTCTCTCAGCTCAAGCGCCGCGGCGCTCCCCTCATCTTGGGCGGCGTGATATCTCCGATGGACATGCGCACCACCATCCTTACCTATGGCTCGCCGGAGCTGCACCTGCTGTCGGCGGCAATAACCGGCATCGCGCATTGGCTCAGGGTGCCGGTGTTCAGCACCGCGGGCTGCACCGACAGCAAGGTCCTTGACGAGCAGGCGGCCGTTGAGGCGGCCCTCAGCATCATGGCGGCCGGTCTGAGCGGCGCGAACCTGATCCACGACGTGGGCTTTCTCGAATCGGCGCTGATCGGTTCCCCCGAAATGGTCGTGATGTCCGATGAGATAATCGGCATGGTCAAGCGCTTCCTGTCGGGCGTGCGCGTGAACGAGGAGACGCTGGCCCTGGACGTGATCAAAGAGGTCGGCCCCGGCGGCAACTTCCTCGCACATGACCTCACGGTGCGGAATCTGCGCAAGGAGCTCTGGTTCCCGAGGCTCATGGACCGGACCAGGTACAGCGCCTGGCAAGCCGCCGGTTCCAAGACCCTGGGGGATCGCGTTCGGGAACGCGTGGCAAGGATACTCGCCACACATACGGTCCCGCCGCTGCCGCAAGAGGTGGAGCACGCCATAGAGAAGATGCTTGCGAACGCTGACGGGGAGGCCGCCGCCGCCCAGACAGACCTCGTTTAGCCCGCACCGGGGGCCTGGAAGGGCGTTTGCTGCCTCAGTTCGTTCGCCGGAGGCGGACGAGCGGCCGTCGTCCCGCTAAACAGGCGGCGGGCAAGCCCGCCGGAGGCGGGCGGTTCGCGAACCGCCCCTATTGCCCCGAAGGTCAAGCGGAGCAGGACAAGGGCATTGACCGATCGTTCGACATCCAGCACGGCCCTCGGCTTCCTGGCCATCCTTTTCTGGAGCACGTCCATCGGCGTCTCGCGCAGCCTCATCGAGAAGCTCGGCCCCCTGACGGCGGCCACCTGCATCTTCCTTCTCAGCGGCGTGCTCGGTTGCGCCTACCTGACGGTAATCCGTGGGGGCCTTCGCAGGGCGCTGAAGCTCCCCACTGCCTACCTGCTCGGGTGCGGCGGCCTCTTTGCGCTCTACGAGGTCTGCCTTTATCTGGCCATCGGGCTGGCCGCCGGCCGCCCGCAGGTGTTGGAAGTGGGGGTCATCAACTACCTCTGGCCCGGCCTCACGCTGGCGTTCGCCGTCCCCATCCTGAAGCGCAGGGCCGGCGTCCTGCTGCTGCCGGGGATTGTGATCGCCTTCGCGGGTGTCGTGCTGGCCATGGCCGGGGGCGACGGGCTCTCGTGGGGGCGCTTCGTGGAGCACCTGTGCGCCGGTCCTGCGCCTTACGCGCTGGCGCTGGTGGCCGCCGTGACGTGGGCGCTGTACTCGAACCTGGCGCGCAAGTGGGCCGGCGATGTCGAAGGCAGCGCGGTGCCCCTCTTCCTGCTGGCGGCGGGCGTCCTGCTGGCCGGGCTGCGTTTCGCGTTCCCCGAGGAATCGAACTGGGACCTCAGCGCCGTCTCGGAAGTGCTCTTCATGGCGCTGGTGCCGGCGCTTCTGGCGTATGTCTTCTGGGAGGCGGCGATGCGCAGGGGCAGGATGACGCTCGTGGCCGCCTTCTCTTACCTTACGCCCCTTCTTTCCATGGTGGTCAGTTGCCTGTACCTGCGGGTGAGCCCGGGCTGGAACCTGTGGGTGGCCTGCGTACTGGTCATCGGAGGCGCCGTCCTCTGCAAGCGCTCGATCAGGCCCGAACTCAGCGCTCCTGCAACTTGAGCCAGTCCAGGCCGAACATGTAGGCCTTGACGGCCTTCCGGTTCGCGCCGACGACCTCGACCGTCAGCTTGTGCTCGCCTTGGTCGAGCTGATGGGTGCCCAGAGAGACGGCCCCCGTCGGTATCACGCCTGGGTTGTAGAGGTCAATGGGCTCGGCCAGCTCCGTGCCGTCCAGGTAGAGGCGCACGATGCCGTAGTCGTGTGCCCTGGTCAGTTGCGCCGTCAGCTCGTAGCGGCCGGGCTCTCGCACCGTCACGGCAAGGACGAGCTTATCGCCCGGTTCTGCGCCCGTCCACCAGAGATGCGCTTCGCCGCTCCAGCCCTCGCCGAACGGGAACATGTCCTGGGTGCGGACCTGCCCGCCGGTGAGCTGGAGGACCTTGATGGCCTCTCCTTCGAGCGCACCGGGCTCTTTGAAGGCCGGGGATGGCACGAAGTAGCCGGTGCGCCGCTCGACGGGCACCGGCCCATAAGGGTCGTCACCGCCCGGCGCCAGATACCAGTAGGCGGTGCACGCGTACAGCGTCCCGCGCTCGTTCGGGAAGTACTTCTCAATGGCCGCCTCGAAGGAGTGCTGGAACGGCACGTTGTCGGCGATGTGCCAGCGGTTGACCGACACGTGGCCGCGGTTCCAGCGCTCGTTGTGCGTCTGGTTGTGATAGGGCCGCTGGAAGAGGGTCGCGTCGCCCCAGGCGTAGCCGAAGTAATCCTCGGAGCCGGTGCCGAAGGTCGAAGGGAACGCCTCACCGTCCACCAAGAACTTCTCGTCC
>JAUVVP010000392.1 GCA_030604585.1 Planctomycetota bacterium
CAAGGGCAGCCTCTTCGAACTCGCCTTTGACGGCAAGTCTTACTTGATCACCAGGAAGTCAGGCCAGGTCTCGGCCGGGGGCATCGTCGGCAAGGCGTTCGGCGATGAGGACTCCGCCTGGCATGCCCTTGCTCTCAGTTACAACTTCAACACGGGTCAACTGGCCGTGCTGGTGGACGGCCAGGAGCTGCACAGCTATCCCCTGAACCTGTCCGACTTCCGCCTCCGCGTGTCCCTGTTCGCCACGCCCGGCAGCGCCGCCGAGGCCGAGTTCAAGGACGTCTTCTGCCGGCCCTGAGGTGCCGCCCTCCCCTCCGACGCCGTTCTTGACGCCAGAGCCCTTTGGCTGTACCTTGACGGGCGACGCAAGAGGAGTTCCTTCGGGACCCAGGGCGGGAGCCATGTCGCTCTTCGACGAACAGCAGGCCGACCAGTCGCTCGAAGCCCCGGCGGACGCTCCGCTGGCCGCCAAGATGTGCCCGCGCACGTTGGAGGAGTTCGTCGGCCAGGAGCACTTCGCCGGCGAGGGGCAACTGCTCTGGCGCATGATCAAGGCGGACAGGCTGGCCTCCCTGATCTTCTACGGCCCGCCGGGCACCGGGAAGACCGCCCTCGCCCACATCATCGCCCGCCAGACGCGGGCCCATTTCGAGCCCGTCAACGCCGTCACCTCCAACGTCGCCGAGATCCGCGACCTGCTGGCGCGGGCCGCCGAGCGCAAGCGCCGCGCCGACCGGCGCACCGTCCTGTTCATTGACGAGCTGCACCGCTTCAACCGCGCCCAGCAGGACGTGCTGCTGCCGGATGTCGAGAGGGCCACCGTCATCCTCATCGGCGCCACCACCCACAACCCGTTCCATTCCATCAACTCGCCGCTGCTTTCCCGCTCGCAGATATTCCAGTTCAAGGTGCTGGAGCGCGACCACGTCCGAGACCTGCTGCGCCGCGCGCTCCAGGACAGCGAAAGGGGGCTGGGCGACTACCCGGTCGAGGCGGATGACGATGCCCTCGACCACCTGATCGAGATGTGCGACGGCGATGCGCGGCGGGCGCTCAACGCGCTCGATGTGGGGGTCCTGAGCACCGATCCCGGGGCGGACGGCAGAATCCACTTTGACCTTGCCCTGGCCGAGGCCTCCATCCAGCGCAAGGCCCTCGTCTACGACCGCGACGAGGACCAGCATTACGACAGCGCCAGCGCCTTCATCAAGAGCATGCGCGGCAGTGACCCCGACGCGGCCCTCTACTGGATGGCCAAGATGCTCGAGGGCGGCCAGGACCCGCGCTTCGTTGCGCGGCGCGTGGTCATCTGCGCTTCGGAGGACGTGGGCAACGCGGCGCCCAACGCCCTGGTGCTGGCCACGGCCGCCCAGCAGGCCGTCGAGTTCGTCGGCATGCCCGAGGCCATCCTGCCCCTGGCCCAGGCCGTCACCTACATCGCCTGCGCGCCGAAGAGCAACGCCTCGACGGCGGCCATCGGGGCCGCGCAGGAGGACGTGCGCGAGGGGCGGACCCTGCCCGTGCCCGACTACCTGAAGGACGCCAGCTACCCGGGCGCCGAGCGGCTCGGCCACGGCGTCGGCTACAAATACGCCCACAGCTTCGAGGGCCATTGGGTGGATCAGGACTACATCCCCACCACGCGCATCTACTATCGCCCCACCGAACAGGGCCATGAGAAGACGCTCAAGGCCCGCCTCGACGCCATCCGCAAGGCCCGCGGCATCAAAGACGACGAACCAGCTCAACACAAAGACACGAAGCTCACCGAGAACGACAAGAAAAGGACCGATCACGAAAACACGACGGGCCAGACACGGCCTGAAGAATAGTCAGTGCCGGTTCTGCGTATTACTGATTGGCTATTCGAGGCACACGTGAGATGGTCCGTTGGTTCTGCAGATGTTCTCGTTGTCCTTCGCTTGTCTCCGTGTCCTCCGTGGTGAGTCCATTTGTCCCAGCCTGAAGGGCCGTTATGGGCCGGCAGAGGATAAGGCCTTCAGAGCGGCTGTGTCCCAAGTGCAGGGTCAGGATGCGGCTCGTGCAGCTTGAGGGGGTGCAGGTGGACCTGTGTCCGAATTGCATGGGGATGTGGTTCGACACGGGCGAGCTGTCCCGCGCCACGGGATTGAAGTTCCGGGATACCGCCAGGGGCGCGGCCATAGTGCACGCCAAACGCACCGTCCATCGCTGCCCCTCCTGCGCAATACCGCTGCGCGAGCGGGAGATAGACCGGGGCTGCGGGATATTCATTGACCAGTGTCCGCAGTGTTCCGGCCTGTTCCTGGACCGGGACGAGTTCTCGCGGGCGAAGGACTACTTCCGGCACCGAGCTGTTGCAGTCCGTCCAAGGCCAGCGGCAGAGCCGAGCGGACCCCGTGAGCAGCCCGTCGAGATAGACCCCGACTCGTTCGGGGCAAAGCTTTTCCAGTACGTGAGCGGCTTGCCGCTGGAGCTGGGCGTTCGACAGACGCTCGTTCCGCCGGTCGTCACGACGTTGATTGTCATCAACTTGGCAGTGCTCATCATTGCCCTGGCGACGCAGTACCGTTCGTGGATCGAGTTCCTGGGGCTGGTGCCGGCGGATGTCACCTCCGGGCGCCGGCTTTACACGTTCCTCACCTCTATGTTCATGCACGCCGGAGCGTTCCACCTGCTGGGCAACATGTACTTCCTCTACATTTCAGGCGACAACGTGGAGGAGCGCTTCGGATGGTGGAAGTTCCTCGCTTTCTACCTGCTGTGCGGGGTAGTGGCGGACCTGTCGCACGTGGCGGGTAACCCGGCCTCCCGGATGCCAAGTGTCGGCGCCAGTGGGGCCATCTCGGGCGTCATGGGAGCCTACGTGATCTTGTTCCCCTACGTCCGCTTCCGCGTCCGCTGGTTCTACTTCCTGTGGTGTCACTTCACGGTCGACTTCCCGTGTTACCTGTACATGGGCCTGTGGCTGGCGATGCAGTTGATCTTCGCCGCCCTCCAGGTGCCGTGTGTAGCCTGGTGGGCGCACATAGGGGGCTTCGCCTGCGGCGCGGCCATCGCTGGCTACGTCCGCCTGCGCGAGCGGGTCCCCGATACCACAACGACACGACGAGCACAACGTTAGGACGGCAAGAACCCAGGGGACGGGATAGGACCCAGATACGTTGCTGCTTTCCGTCGTGCTCGTTGTGTCGTCGTGGTGGTTTCTGTGGCATCCTTCCCCACGCTAACACCGCAGCGCCCCTTCAGGGCGCGTTTTCCGTATCTGGCCTCGCCTCGGGCCGAAGCCCCAGG
>JAUVVP010000397.1 GCA_030604585.1 Planctomycetota bacterium
CTACTATCTCAATGCCATCATCAGCATTATCAGTACAGACATTGCTGGATATTGTATTGTAATCGGCATTGGCCACGCCCTATCTCTCCGCCATGATAGCCGACGTCCACCACCTTGGGTTCGGGCACGGGCGGCCGATACTGAGAGAGCTGCATCAGCAGCGGGAGCATCCCCGCCATCGGCGGCAGGTCGCTTACACCCAGCCGGACCGACATGCCTGTGTCCGTCTCGACCGTGTGCAACTGAACGCTCGTCTCCGCCAGCGTGTCGGCGAGTTTGGACTGGAGTTCGTCCAGTTCCGGCGTCAGCCCGCCGGTGGCCTCACTCAGTGCGCGTGAAATGGCCATCAGGCGTCCCACGTTGCTGAGGACTATCTTGCTGGTGTCCGCTCCCAGCCGGCCCAGCGGCGCCTGCAGGGAGCCGGCCGTGAGGGCCGAGTTCCCCGTCTTCACGGCGTCCAGCGACGCCCGAACGACCTGCGGATTCGGCCCCAGCACGACGGAGCTTCCGGCCTGCCCGACGTAGCAGTAGGTCTCCATGCCGAGACGGGCTGGCAGGAGGTGCCGGTCCAGGTCGCCCCCGGGCTCGGGCTGCGCCGGCTGGGCGCCCTGCTCGCCCGCAACCGCGCCCGCCGTGCTCAACGTCTGGTTGAGCAGCGTTCGGGTCTCCTGGGGATCGCTGCTGGTGATGACTATGCCCAGGCTCTGCGATACGAGGGCCGCCGGGTCTCTCAGGCCGGCAACATCTTCCGGCACCAGGAAGAACAAGGTGACCTGTTCGATATCGCTGAAGAGCTCCGGCGAGACGCTCAGGCCGCTCATCCCGCCGACAGTGCCCACCAGCATGGCCGTCAGGCCCGCGCTCGTCTCGTCCAGGGCGAAGGAGGCAACGCCGACGGCGTTCGGCGGCACGGCCTCGAAGGCGGCCGCGCCAAGGACGGGCGTCCGGACCATGTCGTAGACCGGAGACGGCTGGCCTTCCGTCAGGTCAACGCTCAGCTCAAAGAAGGGGTTCGCCTCGTCCACAACGAACCGGGAGACGATCCCCTCGACGGCGTTCGCTTCCACAAAGCCGCGGATCATCCCAAGCTGCGGCACTTCGGCGCCTTCGCCGATGATGCCCTCGATGATGGGGAACAGGCGGGCAGTGTCCACCCAGAAGGTCAGGGCGCTCTGCTGCCGCGTCTCTTTGCCCACCCTCGCGAAGGCCTCGTTGGCCGAGGCGAGCGTCGCCTCGTCAATCACGCCCTTGTACTGCTTGACGCACCAGGTCAGCGTCTCGGCGGGGTTGGCGAAGATGATGACGCTGTCGTCAAAGGCGCATCCGCCGCCCCCGGGCATGTTGAACCTCACCGTCTGCATGCCCTCGATCGGCTCCCCCGCCGGGCCCGCCATCATCAGGGCCGGGCCCGCCATCATCAGGCCCATGGTGGCAAGGCCACGCAGGGCGTCGCTCTCCCCGAGGTAGAGGACGGCGACGTTCCTGCTGGTGTGCGAGTACTCGCCGATCCCCATGCCCTGCAGGCCGACCGCCCAGCCGCGCACCTTCTTGAACTCCTCGATCATGCTCGGGTTGAGCAGGGCGCCTACGATGTCCGGCGCCCCGACTGCCGCCTGCCCTCCGCCCATCGCTGCGAGCGGGTTGGCAAACTGCGTGCCCTCGAGCATGTGGAGGATCGTCTCAACCTGCCGGCCCGGGCTGCCGCCCTCGACGTAGATCGCGGTATCGGGCGGCATCAGGTCGGCCGGGTCGCGGACCACAAGGCCCTGGAGCATCGCCTGCGCCTCGGCCACCAGTGCGCCCTGGCCCGGGTAACGCGCGACCAGCTTCCTCAGCTCCTCGATGGCTTCCCTGCGCTGCCCCTTCTTCAGGTAGCACGACGCCAGGCGGTAATGCGCCTGAGCCAGCGTGGCGCGGTTGGCCTCGGCGTCCGCTATGACCTGCCCGTAGAGCTCGATGGCCGCATCCAGGTCGCCGACCGTCTCCTCGGCGTAGACTGCCTTCTCCAACAGGACCGAGGGAGCCTCGGCCCGTGCCACCAGGGAGATCCCAACAACGAGCAAAACGGCAATGGCTATGAAATGCTTCGGCCTCATCACTAACCCTCCTCTGCTGAACATGGTATCCAAATCGTCCTGGTCACGACAGCGCATTGTAGTCACCGAATGTTACGGTTGTGTTACCGAGCGTTCCTTTTCTTGTTCCCTGTCCCTAAGGCGTTGGGCCCTCGGGCTGCGCAGGAACGGCGGAAGGTCGCTTCCGTCTTCATCCTCCGCCCGGCTCGGGGGCACAGGGCGCATCACGGTCGCTTGCCGTCGCCTACCTGCTGCGGACCAGCATGTAGTCGAGCGGGCCTCGCTGGCCCGGGACGCCGGCAACGCCGAAGGCGACCCCGTGCAGATCCCCTGGAGCAGCGACATCGTGGGCGGCGGACCTCAGCATCGCGAGGACCTCGGCGCGCCCCCAGCGGGACGCGGCGTGCCAGGCCGTCTCGTCGCCCACGTCGGCGGCGTAGAGATCCGCGCCTCTGTCCAGCAGAACCTGAACGGTTCTTCGGTGGCCGGCTGCCGCCGCCCCATGCAGAGGAGTCCAGCCGCTGGGGGTCCGGGCATTCACATCGGCGCCGTTCTCCAGCAGGAGCCGAGCTACTGCCCCCACGCCGCTCTCTGCGGCCAGGTGAAGCGCCGAGACGCCATCTTCGTCGCGCCCGTTGACGTCTGCCCCCTTCAGCAGCAGGGCCCTGACGCGCTGCGCGTCGCCCCGTGCGGCTGCCACTTGCAGTAAGGCCACCAGTTTGTCATGCACTGCGTTCATCAGTGCACCTCCTTTCGCTGAGAACCAACCGGCTCCAGCTCCGACAGGCATCGTCCGCCGAAGCTCCAATACGTCTGCTTCATAGCTGTGTCGACTTGCTTCCATGCCTTGGATGTTAGCGGAGCGATGTTACGGCTCTGTCACGGTTTCTTGCCTTGTTTGTCCTTTTTCTCAGGGGATCCTGCGTCCGAAAGCGGCCCGACAGCGGGCAGTATGGTCGGGGCTGCAGCGCTTCCTGCGGCACTGCCCGGCAGGACAGAACGCCCTATTGACGGGCATTGCGGCGTGCGGTATGGTAGAGGCCAGGGAGCCGGAGGGCGCAAGGCTCCCGTCGCGACGGCAGGCGTCTCTGGGGGAAGGAGGGATGGCAGATGAACGTGCA
>JAUVVP010000164.1 GCA_030604585.1 Planctomycetota bacterium
CTCAACTCTAACGGCTCTACCAGCTTCCACAGTTCACTCAGTGGCTCAGTCTGGTTCGGCCCTCCGCCCTGCACGTGTGACCGTCCTTGTGGGCATCAGCTACCCACACCGGGTTCTTGCCGTCCCTCTTAGCTCACCATCCGTAGCCCCAGCCTGGGGCGCGGACTTCGGCTGTCCTGGTGTCCACCATGCGGGCTCGATGTGTCAGGAGCGCAAGATGTAGAGCGTCGCCAAAGTGATGGCAAGCAGAGCGAACAAGGCGATGACCGCCTCGATGGCTCGCCGGGCCCTTGAGCAATGTGGGCGAGGGCGAGTCCCAAAGCGGAACGGGCCGCCCGGCTTGTGCCGAGCGGCCCGGTCATCAGCGGCTTGGTGGAGGATACGGGGATCGACCCCGTGACCTCGACAATGCCATTGTCGCGCTCTCCCAGCTGAGCTAATCCCCCAATGGCTGCTGCTACTATATCGTACCGGCGCTCACCGGTCAACTCTCGGCGCCGGCCCCGCGCCGCTCAGCCCATCTGAAGCAGGCGGAGGATGTCGTTGCGCAGCGCGTAGACCACCAGCGCCATCAGCAGCACGAACCCGACGGTCTGAGCGACCGTGAGGGCCCTCTCGCCGAGCCGCCGGCCGCGCACCTTCTCGATGGCCAGGAACAGCAAGTGGCCGCCGTCCAGCACCGGGATGGGCAGGATGTTCAGCAGCGCTATCGCCGCGCTGATGACGGCCGTCAGGTAGAGCAGCTTGCCGATGCCCTGCTGGGCCGCGTGGTAGGAGACGACGGCGATCGTCAGGATGCCTCCCACGTGGCGGGGGCTTATCTGCTGCGTGACAAAGCCCCTGACCATCAGGTACACCTCCTGGATCGTCCGGTAGGTGTTAACCAGGCCCTTGCGCACCGCGCCCAGGGCCCCGTACTGCTGCAAGACCGTCTTCTCCTCCCTCAGGATGATGCCGAGGTGGCCGGGCGAGAAGTCCGTGTCCTCGACCGGCTGGACGAGGGCGGTCAGGACCTCGCTGCCCCTGGCCCACTGTATCTTGCGCTCCTTCCGGCCGGCGCGGTTGCCTTCCCTGATGACGTCGCCCCATTCCTCGACCTCTTCGCCGCCCACGCTGACCATCCGGTTGCCCGGCCTCACTCCCGCCTGCCACGCAGGGGCGCCCTCTTGGACCCACGTCAGCGTCGTGCTGGTCTCGAACAGCATGCTGGCGTCGAACTCGTCCAGCGTCTTCAGGTCGGGTATTGACACCCGGAAGGCCAGTTCCTCCCCATCGCGAACCACGTGCAGCGAGGCTTCCCCGAGGGAGCGGCGAATCTGCTCCTGGATCTCGATCAGGCTTTGGACGGGAGCACCGTTGACGGCGGCTATCCGGTCGCCGACACGGAGGCCCACTTGCTGCGCCATGCCCTCGCCCTCGAGGGACTCGATGGTGGTGCTGACCCCCGAGATGCCGATCACGTAGCGCAGGACGGGCTGCGTGCGCACGCGGACGGTGAAGCGCCGCCCTTCCCGCTCGACGAGCAGTTCCACCTCGTCGTTGGGGTAGTCCAACAGCTCCGAGGTGAGCTCGTAGGCGGTCTCGACATTCTTGCCGTTGATGGCCAGTATCCGGTCGCCCAGCTCTATGCCGGCCTCCTGGGCGGGGCTGACGCCTTCCTGACCGCCGACCTTGGCCAGGCCGCTGACCACGGGCTCGAGCGGCGGCACAATGCCGATCAGCTTCAGCCCGGCCATTCCGCTGTAGTACGGCTGAAGCCGGAAGGTCAGGTTGCGGCCGTCGCGAAGGACCTTCAGCTCGACCTGGCGCCGGTCGCTCAGCGCGACCACGCGGATGAGGTCAACGAAGACGGGGTCCTCGATATCGTCCACGGCCACGATCTTGTCGCCACGCTTGAGCCCGGCCTCCCAGGCCGGGTCGCCCGGCATCGTCTGCCCCACATCGGCCACGGTGAAGGGGACCCCGATGGCAAAGGCGATGATGAAGAGCACGAGGGCAAGCACGAAGTTCATCACGACGCCTCCGACCACGAAGATGGCCCGCTGGCCGGGGGTCTTCGACCAGAACTCGTGCGGCTCGCCCTCTCCGTCCTGAGGCAAGTCCCCCGTCACCTTCACGTAGCCCCCGAGGGGGATCAGCGACAGGCGGTACTCCGTCTCACCTATTCTGAAGCCCAGGACCTTCTTCCAGAAGCCGATGGAGAACACCTCCACCCGGAGGCCGACGGCCTTGGCGGCGATGAAGTGCCCCAGTTCGTGGACCAGGATAATCAGGCTCACCGCCAGGACGGTCAGTGCAACATTCACAAGAGATCCAAACAACGATGTGCCTCCTCCCTTGACCACCGGTCGGCGGCCATGGCCGCCTCGAACGTCGGGTCCGCCTCCACGTCATGCCTGTCCAGCACCATCTCCACCAGCCTGACGATGTCGGTGAAGCGGAGCCGACCGGCCAGGAACGCCTCGACCGCCTCCTCGTTGGCCGCGCTGAGGACCGCCCCGCTCGTGCCGCCGGCCTCGGCCACGCGGTAGCCGAGTGCCAGCGCCGGGAAGGCCTCGTGGTCCGGCTCAGAGAGCTCCAGCTTCGAGAGCCTGCCCAGGTCCAGCCGGCTGGCCGCCGCCGGCAGCCGGTCGGGGTAGCTGAGGGCGTACTGTATCGGCAGGCGCATGTCCGGCGCCCCCATGTGGGCCAGCAAGGCCCCGTCCACCAGTTCCACCATGCAGTGAATGACGGACTGGGGGTGTATCAGCACGCTTATGCGCTCCGGAGGCAGCCCGAACAGCCAGCGGGCCTCTATTATCTCCAGTGCCTTGTTCATCAAGGTGGCGCTATCGATCGTTATCTTCGTGCCCATCCGCCAGGTGGGGTGCCGCAGGGCCTCCTGGGGGCTGACGCGGTCCAGCTCGTCTCTGCTCCTGCCGTAGAACGGCCCCCCGCTGGCCGTCAGGATGATCCTCTCGACCTCCCGGGGCTCAACGCCGCGCAGCAGTTGGAAGATGGCGCTGTGCTCGCTGTCCACGGGCAGGATCACGCCGCCGCTCTCCGCTGCCAATCGCACCAGGCGGGCGCCGCACATGACCACGGCCTCCTTGTTGGCCAGGGCCAGCGTCTTGCCGGTCTCGAGCGCGGCGATGGCCGCCGGCAAGCCCGCCGCCCCGCTGACGGCGCTGAGGACGATGTCGGCGCCCTCCCACGAGGCAAGGCGGCGCAGCCCTTCCGGACCGCACAGCACCTCGACGTCCCGCCCGTTCAGGGCCTGCGCCAGGAACCCGGCCGCTTCCTGGTCGCCGACGGCGGCGGCCTGCGGCCGGAACTCCTGCGCCTGCTGAGCCAGCAACTGCCAGCGCGAATGCCCCGACAGCGCAACGACACGGAAGCGCTCCGGCATGCTGCGCACCACCTCCAGCGCCTGAGTGCCGACCGAGCCCGTGCTGCCGAGCACAACCACATTCTTCAGTCTGGGCTGGGGCATCCGTTCTATCCTTGGGGCACGCCGCGGGTGGGGCGGGCCTTCTCTATCTCGTCCATGAGCGCATCGGCCAGCCCGGCGGCGGGCACTTTCCGCACCTTCTTGCCCCCGCGGAACAGGTAGCCGAAGTCGCGTCCTCCGGCTATTCCAACGTCGGCCTCGGCGGCTTCGCCCGGCCCGTTCACCATGCAGCCCATGACGGCTATCTTCAGGCCGGCCGGCCCGTCCTGCACTCGTCGTCCGATCTCCTCGACCAGGGCGCTCAGGTCAATCTCGCACCGGGCGCAGGTTGGACACGAGATGATCTCCGGCCCGCTGGCGGCCCGCAGGCCGAGCGCCTGAAGTATGGCGATGCCCGCCCTCACCTCCTCGTGGGGCGGCCCCGTCATCGAGACCCGCACGGTGTCGCCGATGCCCTCGGCCAGGAGGGCGCCGATGCCGATGGCGCTCTTGACCAGGCTCGTCGCCGCAGGCCCGGCCGCCGTCACCCCCAGGTGGAACGGATAGTCGCAGAGCCCGGCGGCCCGGCGGTAGGCGGCGATGGTCGTCGGCACGTCGCTGGCCTTGAGGCTGAGGACGATGTCGCCGAAGGATTCTTCCTCGGCCGCCTGGCAGTAGGCCAGCGCCTCCCGAACCATCAGGTCGGCCAGTTCCTTACCGCCGGCGCCGCCCCGCACTTCCAGGCCCCTGCGCGGGCGGATCGAGCCGGAGTTGACCCCGATGCGGACCTTGATCCCGGCCTCGCCTGCCGCGCGATAGACTTCCCTGATGCCGTCCCGGTCGCGCATGTTGCCGGGATTGATGCGGACGCCGTCTGCGCCCGCCTCTATGGCCGCGAGGGCCAGGCGGTGGTCGAAATGGATGTCCGCCACGACGGGCAGGGGCGAGCCCCGTGTGATCTCCCGCAGCGCTGCGCCCGCCTTCCGATTGGGCACGGCGCAGCGGATTATCTCGCAGCCGAGCGCGGCAAGCTCTCCTATCTGCGCCAGCGTCGCTTCCACGTCCTCCGTATGAGTCTTGGTCATGGACTGGACGCTGACAGGGGCGCCGCCGCCGATGGTGACGCTGCCGACCCGGACGGACCGCGTGGCGCGCCGCTTCATGTCGAAAGGCTGCGTCGGGCGCACAAGGTTCCCTTCCACTTGGTGACCGGGCGAAGAGCGCGTCCCCTGCGGGCGCCGAGACGAAATGGCATAGCAGCGGGCCATTATACGCCCTTGAGCCCGACAAATCAAAACCAGGCGGCCCGTCCGGCCCGAGCCGGCAGGCTTGATTCCGCCTGCCCCGTGCATTAGAATCCTCCGTCATGAGCAGCAAGCCGATGGACGAGAGACAGGTGCGGGGCGAGGTGCAGGAACTCGAGCGCCAGCTTATCGCCATGGGCAACATGGTCGAATCGCTCTTCGCCGACTCCGTCATGGCCCTTATCGAGCGCAACCCCGGCGTGCTGCCCGGACTGCGCGCTGAGGACTGCCGAGCGCACGAGCGATGGCTGGAGATAGACAAGCTCTGCACGGAGCTGCTCACCAACGGGGAGCTGGACCCGGAGCAGGTCCGCTTCATATGCGCGGGGATCAAGATCGCCTCAGACCTGAAGCGGACGGCCGACGAATGCGTGCGCATCGGTGAGGGGGTCCGCTCCTGCGAGCTGGATTCGCTGGCCACGGCCGGTTCCCTTGGCTCGATACCGCGCATGGCCGCCCTGACGCAGAGCATGCTCAGCGATGTCATCGAGGCCTTCATCCGCCGCGACGCCGCCCAGGCGGCCGCGCTGCACCTGGTCTTCCGGGAACTGGCGTCGCTGAACGGCCGGGCCGTCAAGGAACTGAGCGAGGGCATAACCGGGGGGGAGATCCCCGCCGCCGTGGGAGCAGCCTTCGTCGGGGTCGCCCAGCGCCTGGAACGCATCGGCGACGACGTGCTGAGCATTGCCAACCAGGTGCGCCACCTCGACCTGCGCAACAGCCACCAGTAGCGTCCGCGCCGCCGCGGTCCTCACATGCTGTCTCAGCGCTGCCGGTCGGCCCAGTCCCCGCCAGATTCATCCGCCTCTGGCGGAGCCGCGCAAGCGCGTGGCGCCGTCGGCGCCCTCTTCGGGGCGCCGCGCAATCTTGTGCACAAGCCGCCGTCCTCTTGCTGTCCGTGGCCTGACGTGTGAGAGCCATTTGCGCTGTTCGTAAGCTGCATGGCCTGAAGAGCTTACGGGCAGCACTGGTTTGTTCTTACCCCAGTCGGGGACTGGAGGAAGCCGGCATGTCTGGTGCGAGCACAGCGTGTCATCCTGA
>JAUVVP010000380.1 GCA_030604585.1 Planctomycetota bacterium
CGAGGTGGAACGGATCCGGGGAATCATGTATACCACGTGGCGAAACGACTACTCGAACCTGGAACGCTTCGGGGAGGCCCTCCATTCCTACGGGGCTTCCCACCGGTAGAGCGGCTCATGAGCGTGAGGCGGTAGGCCGGCTGCCGCTGCCGGCAGGAGGAGGAGATGATGAGAACCGTGGCCCTTGCGCTCTGTCTGTGCGCCGCCGTCCTGGCCGGTGCGTCCCTCTGCATTGCGGACACCTGGACGGACGAGTTCGACTACGCGGACGGCTCCGCCGGCCAGCCGGCCTGGCGGGCCGATTCGGTTACGTGGGCCGTCGAGGACGCTCGCATGGGGTTCGAGGGCGGAGCGAGGCGCTTCCTGGTGCTTGAGAAGCTGGGGCACGGGGGTCGCGTCACCATCGAGGCGACCATGCAACTG
Source organism: Planctomycetota bacterium (assembly GCA_030604585.1). Lineage (GTDB taxonomy): Bacteria > Planctomycetota > Brocadiia > SM23-32 > SM23-32 > JAUVVP01. The sequence continues at coordinate 424 of JAUVVP010000380.1, forward strand.
GACCGGCGAACGGGTCGCGACTGGGCCGTGGCCGGCCTCGTCATTCGCCGCGATGACCGCAACTACTGGCATCTGGCCCTCGTTGAAGCGCCGGAGAGGGACGGGCGGGGACATTCGGCCGAACTCGTCGAATCCTACGAGGGACGCTGGCTCGCCAACTTCCAGGGCGAGACGAGCCTTACCCGGACCTCTGACGTGGGCGGCGATTTCCGGTGGCAGTACGGCCGGCCCTACCGCCTGCGCCTCAGCCTCTCGCCGGAGGGCGTCGAGGGCACGGTGGCGGAACTGGACGGAACGCTGCGGCGGCGCCTGGCCTACCGCTTCGACGAAGACAGGCCGGCCGTGAAGACGGGCCAGCCGGCGCTCGAGGCCGCGCTGTTCGCAGGACACTTTGACGACGTGCACGCGGAGGTGAACGACATGGTGGACGTGCCGCAAGCCGAAGGACAGAGAACGGAGTTCCCGCCCTACAGCCTGCCGGGCTTCGAGGGCGTGCGGGGCGAGAAGACGGGGTTCTTCCACGCCGAGAAGCAGGGCGACACGTGGTGGATGATTGACCCGAACGGGTCGGGGTTCTACGCCGTCGGCACCGACCACATCAACTACAACGTCCACTGGTGTCAGAAACTCGGCTACGCGCCGCACCACCGCTTCGTCTCCCAGAAGTACGGCAGCGAGCAGAAGTGGGCAGAGACGGTCTCCGAGCGCCTGCACAACTGGGGCTTCAACACCTTGCCGGCCGAACACTCGAAGCACCTGCGCTACACGCATTTCGGGCACATGGAGTGGTTCGGCGCCGGGCGGAGCTTCGCCGACATAGACAACATCGTGCCGCGGACCACGTGGACCGGCTTCCCGAACGTCTTCTCGCCCAGGTGGCAGCGCCACTGCGACATAGAGGCACGGCGCGTCTGCGCCTCGAACCGCGACGACCCGTGGCTCATCGGCTACTTCCTCGATAACGAGCTTCAGTGGTTCGGCGCCCTGACGGACTGGCAGAACGAGTTCGGCCTCTGGACGGAGACCTGGAAGAAGCCCGCCGACCACACGGCCAAGCGGGCGTGGCTGGATGTGGCCCAGAAGCACTGCCCCACGATAGGGGACTTCAACCGCGCATGGAACACGGACTACGCCTCGTTCGACGAACTGGCGGCCTCGGACGAACCCCCTCGCCCCGAGACCGACCAGGCGAAGGCGATGGCCCGCGAGTACGTGCGCCTGGTGGCAGAGCTGTACTTCAAGGGGACGACGGAAGCCATCCGCCGCCACGACCCGAACCACATGGTGCTCGGGTCGCGCTTCGCCAACTGGTCGCCGGGGGTCTGGGACATCTGCGGCAAGTACTGCGATGTCGTATCCTTCAACAGCTACCCGCGCATTGACGTGGACCGAGGCGTGCCGGCCGACCTGGTCGAGGAGTATCGGGACATCTATCGCCAGGCTGGCAAGCCCCTGATGATGACCGAATGGAGCTTCCCGGCGCTCGACAGCGGCCTGCCGTGCAAGCACGGCGGCGGCATGCGAGTCGCCACGCAGGCCCAGAAGGCGCGCTGCTACCGGTTCTTCCAGAGCACGCTGTTTGGCCTGCCGTTCTTCGTCGGCTCGGACTACTTCATGTACGTGGACGAGCCGGCGCTCGGCATCAGTGACACCTTCCCGGAGGACAGCAACTACGGCCTGGTCAACGAGCGCGACGAGCCCTGGCCGGAACTGACCCGGACGGCAGCCGAACTGAACCCCCGGGTGTACGAACTGCACCTGGCCGGCAAGCTGGAGGGCGTGGCCGAATCAAGGCCGCCCCTCGCCTGGACCCGCGACGTCCCTCCCGCCTCGACGGACAGTCCCGCCCTGCCGCTTGCGCTCCGGACGGGGCCGCTGGAACTCGAAAGCGCCACGGGCCGGGACGCCTGGATCATGCGCCACGAGGGCCGGATGCTGGGCGCCTACCACGGGCTCATACACCAGCGCGCGCCCGGCGACCTTTGGACCAGCCCGGACGACAGCTCCGTGACGGCGGTGCGCGAGGACGACCAATTCGTCGTGGTGGACATGACGTTCACCCGCAGCGGCGGCGGCGAGGCCATCACTACCTTCGACCGGGAGGCCGGACGGCGCGTCCCGCAGGAGGATGAGCCGCCGGCCTACGCTGCGGGATGGAGGTTCTGGATTCCGAAAGAGTCCTGCGGCTGGTTCGGCGCGCAGAGCCTCTGGGTCGAGAACACCGACAGCCGCCCGTGGAAGCTGGCCGGGCTCTTTCACTACACGCGACCGGCCCTTGGCGGCAGCCCCGACGGCGATGACGAGGCGGGGGTGAACGTGCCGAACTTCTACATCCCGCTCGGCGCCTGGGAGGATGCGGAGGCCGGCCTGGGCCAGGCCGTCTTCGGGCTGGGAGAAGGACTAGGGGTTATGTATTGGGAGGACACGGACGGCTTCCATTCGGACTGCCGCCAGGCGCTGGACGTAGAACTTGAGCCCGGCGAGCGCTACGAAAACGTGGGGCCGTTGGCCGTGCACTTCGCCTATCGCGCCGGGGAGGCCGCGGACCTGCTGACCCGGCTCGAAGAGGTGCGCAAGGAGGTGATGGCGCTGCTGCCGTAGGGCGTTCGCAGAGGTCTTGACAGTTGGGAGGTCGGCCATGTGGCGCGGAATCCGTTTCCCTTTCTGGATGTTGGCACTGGCGGCTCTGATTCTCGCAGGCAGCGTTCGCGCTCAGGACGAAGAGTACCTGACCGAGAACCTGATCCCGAACGGCGACCTGGAGCTGGACGCCGATGGCGACGGCTGGCCCGACGGCTGGCCGCGCTCGGCCGAGGCGACCCTACAGACCGAAGACGGCAACCGCTACCTGTCGGTCACGTCGTACGGCGGGCCGACCTTTGAGATCCCACTCGACGCGGACTGGGTCTGGGTGCGTGTGAGCTGCCGGATGCGATGCCGCGGCATCACGCATGGGCCG
>JAUVVP010000100.1 GCA_030604585.1 Planctomycetota bacterium
GGCGGCCGTTCCCAGGGAGGGGCCGGCGGAGGCCGAGGCAGGAGATAGCCGAAGCCCTCGCGCTGAACGGGAGCCCGATCGCCATTACTTGCTCGATGGAACCGGCCTCGGCCCCCGAAGGGGGGAAGACACCGGGTGTGTGATGTGTTCCTGCCCGCCCGGGACGCAAGGTCATAGACCCGACGCGGTCAACGTCCGCCTGCCACGGGGCTGCGTGCCGCTTGGGCGGCGGCCGGCGGACTGGCGAGAACGCTCGTTTTCGTCAAGTTGCACTTGCAGGGTGGCTGCGCCGTGCGTAGAGTGTTCGGCCGCAGCAAGCTTCTTTCGTGGGAGGCACGACATGGCGGAACTGGCCATCAACGGCGGCGAGAAATGCGTGACGGAGCCCGTCAAGGTTAAATGGCCCATCACCGACGAGCGCGACGCGGAGCACGTTGCCGAGGTGGTGCGCGCCGGGCGGGGCGGCTGGTGCCGGCTCGGGCTGGAGGACGGCGAAGTGTCCTCCTTCGAGCGGGAATGGGCCGACTATCACGACGCGAAGCACTGCCTGGCGGTCAACAACGGCACCGTGGCCATCGAGTGCGCCCTACAGGGCCTCGGGCTGCGCCCGGGGGATGAGGTCATCGTGCCGGCGGTCACTTTCGTTGCGTCCGCCTCGGGCGTGCTGATGGCGCGGGGTATCCCCGTCTTCGCGGACGTGATCCCGGAGACCTGCCAGATCGACCCCGACGACATCGAGCGCAAGGTGACCGAGCGCACCCGCGGCGTGGTGGTCGTCCACTACGGCGGCTACCCGGCGGACCTGACCCGCATCAAGGATGTGGCCGAACGGCACGGCCTGTTCGTGCTGGAGGACTGCGCCCACGCGCAGGGCTCGGAATGGGAGGGGCGCAAGGTCGGCGCCATCGGCGACGTTGGCACCTTCAGCTTCCAGGGCTCCAAGGCGCTCACCTGCGGCGAAGGCGGCGCCATCGTCACCGACCGGGAGGACGTCTACGAGGCCTGCTGGGCCTACCACCACATCGGGCGCGCCCTGGACGCCGAGAAATACGAGCACGAGACCGTCGGGCCGAACCTGAGGCTGTCCGAGGTGCAGGGGGCGCTGCTGCGCACCCAGCTCGAGAAGCTCCAGGCCCAGGTCGAGCAGCGCATGGCGACGGCCGCGTTCCTGTCCGAGGGGCTCCAAGAGATACCCGGCGTCGAGCCGCTCAAGGAGGACGAGCGCATCACGCAGCGCGGCTACTACTTCTACGTCATGCGCTTCGACGAGGAGACCTGGGGCGTGAGCAAGGGCACTTTCGTGCGCGCCTTCGGCGCCGAGGGCGTGCCCATGTCCAGCGGCTACTGGTCCACGGTCTACGAGCTGCCGGTGTTCGCCAACAACCGCTACGACTCCACGGGCTACCCGGTCGTCGAGGGCGAAGGCTACGGGCGCGTGGTTGATTACAAGGACGTCCGCTGCCCGAACGCCGAGCTGGTCACCCACCACCAGCACCTGACCTTCACCACCCACAGCCTCCTCTACCGCAAGTGCGCCGAGGACGCTCTGGCGGTCTTCCGCAAGCTCTGGGAGAACCGCGGCGAACTGAAGGACGGCGAAGGGCAGTAGGATGTGCCGTCATGGGCCGGCGGCGGCGCCTGGCCGGTACGGAATGGCCTTGCCGGGAAAAGCGGCGGGACCGAGGATCGCGGCCAGATCGTCGTCAATCTCGTTCAGCACGAACATGACGACGCCCCGGGCCCCCTGGCGGCGGCAGACCTCCACCTGCCTGCGGATCTGCTCGGCGCGCTCGGCCGGAGGGCTGCCCTTGGCGATGTTCCAGGCGCCGACGGCCGGGATGATGCGTGCCAGGTCCGGGTCAATGCCCTTCCACCACGCGAAGGCCTTCTCCAGCTCCTCGGGCGTCTTGACGTAGGACATGGGGATGAGGTAGTCGCAGATGCCCTCGCGGTGCCAGCGCGGCCAGTCCTGAAGGACGCCCTCGGAGCCGCCCTCATTGTAGAACACGGCGGCCGTGACGAGCGCATCCGGCCGGATATCCCACGCCCGCTCATAGACGGCTGCTACCAGGCGCGTCACCTGCTCCTTGCGCCACTCGTCCCACAGGGCGTGCCTGGCGGCCTCCGCCGCGATGGAGAAGGGGCGGTCCGAGCTCGGGACGATCTGCGGAGCCGCGCCGGTCGTGAGCAGGGCCCGCTGGTCATTGAAGTACTTGCCCATCCTCTTGAACCCGAGCAGGGCCTGCGCGGAGGGATGCTTCATGGCGAAGACGGGGCCGTCAATGAAAAGGGCGCTGCCGCCGGCCTCGACGTGCCGGAGCAGCGCAGCAGCGATCTCCTCGTTCATCATGTAGAAGCCGATCAGCACGACCGGCGAGCCCGGCGGCAACTGGGCGATGCCCTCGTCGGTCGTCTTCTCCACGCGGTAGCCGAGCGACTCGACCCACGGGCGGTCGCGCCAGTAGTTGCGTCCGTAGCGCGGCGCGTTGATGTCCGAATCCAGCAGGAAGACCCGGTCGCCCTGCCCGACGCCCGCCGACGAGAGTGCGCGCTGAATCGCCGTGACGACGACAGAAGGGCACCACCGTCGCACGTGCCAGTTCAGCAGTATCACCTGGCCCGCCCCCACGCGGTTCAGGGCGATGGCGGGGACGCCGTCGTCGAACTCGGCCAGCACCTCGGCAGTGGTCGGCTCGGCCAGGGGGTTGCCGCTCAGCGCGCCGTAGGCGGGGAGTTCGGCGTACGTGAGGGCGCCGATGTCCAGGCCGGCCTCCGCCATGGCGTTCCGGCGGCAGGACGGGCACGTGCAGACGCTCCTGTCGTTGAAGCGGATGTAGTCGAAGTGCACGCCATCCACGTCGTAGCGCTCCAGCACTTCGCACATCAGGCGCGTCTGCCACTCGCGCACCTCGGGGTGGCAGAGGTCGTACCAGTCCGTCCGCTCGCCCCTGAGGTCCATGGCGCGCCACTCCGGCCGCTCGTCCAGTATGCCTTCCTGCCGGCCCCAGCCGTATGAGCCGTTGACGAACCAGGCGTGGACCTGGATGCCGCGCCGGTGGCCTTCCTCAACGAGATAGCCGAGCGGGTCGAATCCCTCCTCGATGCCGTCGAGCATGGGGACCATCTCGCTGCGGTAGATGGCGTGGCCGCGGTGCGCGAAGACGAGGACGAACAGGCTGTTTAGGTTCAGCGTCTCGGCGCGGTCGAGCAGCCTGTCCGCGGCATCCCTGTCCTTGCACTCGCGCCCGTGGAGCCACGCGCCGCGCAGCTCGGTCACCGCCTGGCCCCCGCAGAGAGGTGCGCATAGAGCCAGCACAAGAGAGACCGCTATCACCCCTTTCATCACCCCTTCCTCCCGTCACTCGGCCGCCCCGCGGTAGCGGCGCTCGTAGAGGCCGGCGTGGACTTGCCGCGCGGCCTGCACCAGTTCCGCATACGGCGTGTCGGTCACGTTCACGAGGCCGACGTTGTAGTTCTCGCCGTCGAAGGCGGCAGCCCGCCTGCGCCCTCGAAGTCGTAGACCACCTGCTCCGCGTAACACAGCGGCGCCGAGCCGACCAAAAGCGCCAATGCGATCAGATACACGTTCATCGTCTTACCTCCGGCGTGTCCGGGTCCGCGCCTCCTACGACATCGTGGCCAGTCTACGCACCGGGCGCCCCTTGCGCAACGCGACCGGGCCGGGGCCAACAGGTCAGTCCCAGGGATGAAGCACGGGTTTTCTCCCGCCGGACACGGTGAGGAACTCCCCGGGGTCATCCTTGAAGGACCAGTGTCGCGGGTCGCTGAAGCCTTCCAACGAGAGGCGTCCCGTCTCGATCCATTCGAGCACGGTCTTCATAGCGTCGGTGGAGCATCCGGACGTGCCGATCGTCGCGGCGCAGCGGTAGTGATGCGTGTCTATGTCGGCGCAGTCCACGGTCTCGTGGGTCCCGCCGAAGCAGGCCCCCACGGCATAGCCCTCGGGCGCGTAGAGCTTGAGCATCAGGCGTTGCGCGGCGGGATCGGCGCAGGCGGCGATGACGTCGTCGAAGAGGCCTCCGCCGGTCAAGGCGTTCAGCTCTTGGACGATCTGATCCTCCGCCGCAACGTGTTCGGCCACCGTCCTGCCCTCGAGGCGCGGCGATACGTAGGGATGGACCCAGCTTCCCAGAACATCCCGCACCAGCTTCGCCTTCTGCTCGGACCGCACGACGATGTGGACCTCTCGCGCGCCCTCCAGGCGAGCCAGCGCCGCATAGATCATGCTGACGGTTCCTGAGCCGATGACACAGGTGAGGCCGCCTGGGAGGATGCCGGCGCGGTATTGATGCCGGCCCTGCGCGTCAACCCCCGTGGCGTGGGGCGTGGCGAAGATGGACTCCAGCGCGCAGGCGGCCGGTTCAACCAGGCACGCCGCCTCGTTGCTGACGTTGGCCGGCACGCGCAGCACGGACTCGGACCGGATCAGGTCCGGTGACACCCTCATGTATTGGGCGTAGCCGCCGTCAATGCGAAACGATAGGTTGGCGATAGGGTCCGGGATCAGCATCAGCCCGTTCCTGTAGCGGGCCACGCGGCTCTGGAACACCACCCGCTCGCCGGGTTGGAAATCCAGGTACTCGGGGGAGAGCGTCCGCCCCTCGCGGTATCCAATGCCCTCTGTGAGCGTGCGAACGTTGTCGCCCACGGCGATGACCTCCGCCACAAGCTCATGGCCGAGCACCACCGGGGCGTAGGGGTCCACGCTCTTGTGTCCCTTGGCGAAGACCGTCTTGTCCGTGCCACAGCGGGCGCACATGAGCACCTTGACAAGCAGGTCCTCCGGCCCGCAAGTGACCTCGCGTTCCTCGAGCCGGACGTCCCCCTTGCCGTAGTAAACAAAGGCCGCGCCGCTGAAACTCGCCGTCACATCTCCCTCCCGGGTCGCCTGGAAAAGCCGTCTCTCAGAGCGATCTTATCCGTGTCAGTGTCCCGAAGGCCGAGCCCCGGCGCCGGTGGATGCCCCGGACTCGGCCTGCGTCCTCTAACCGGCAGCGTCGGCCGACAGACGCAGGAGGCAAGGCGCCGCCGGCGGTGTGAAGGTGAACGGGCCCGGCTGCGCGCTCTCCTGCGGAGTCGTGGTCATGTTCCACGTGTCGAAGACCTCCACCTTGTAAGGCCGTTTGCCCGGCAGCTCGATGGTCGCCTCCGCCGGCACGCTGAAGTAGACGTACTAAAGCTCGCCGGGCTTCGAGAGGAGATAGACGCCCTGGGAAAGCTCGGCGGGGGACATCTCTTCGTAGGGCGCCTGCGCCATGATCTTCTTCAGGAATGCGATCCTCTGCGGGCTCTCGCCGCGGAGGACGCCGCCCTTCGACCACCAGAGGATGTCCTCGGGGTGCCGGTAGGTCTCGCCGTGTCCGACGTAGCCGCCGCAGAGCGTCCCGATCCAGAAGCGGTTCACCAGCTCCTGCGCCGTGAGGTTCCCCCATCCATGCTCGACATTGCCCTCGTAGCCGCACTCGTCAACGACGACGGGCTTGCCGTATTGCTCGCGCCATTCGAGGACTCCGTTCAGGTCGTGGCGCTGCACGCTGCAATGGGTCACCCAGGGCCGGGTGTGGTCGTAGAACTGCCGGCAGTTGTGCACGGACCGAAGGCGGCCGTAGGGGTCCGAGTCCTGGACGATGCCGAAGAAACGGTCCCAGTCTTCCATCGTCTTGGACTCCATCAGGTCGTACTCGTTGGCCATTGACCACCAGACGTTTCGGTAGGCGGCCAGGCGGGCGACCACGTAGCGGAGGTAGCGGTCGTCGCTCTCCGCGTCCATCTTGTCGAACCCCCAGCGGCCGTAGTCGTAGGAGTGGAAGAGGATGATGTCCGCCTCGACGCCGAGGTCGCACAGTTGCCCCACGCGCCGCTCCAGGTGGCGGAAGAACTCGGGGCTGAAGCGCGTGAAGTCCCAGTCCCTCAGCGGCGTCCCCGCGAAGGGGTAGAGTTCGGGGTCATTCTCGTTGAAGGTGTAGCGTTTCGGGAACACGCACATGCGCAGCTTGTTGAAGGGCGCGCTCCGCAGCGTTGCCAGCGTCTGCTCTTCCATCTCGTCGCCCTGGTGGACCCAGGCGTAGCACGTGGTGCCTATCTGGAAGTACGGCGTGCCGTCGGCGTAGGCGAAGTGATAGGTGTTCCGGACCCGCACGGGGCCGTGGTTGCCCGACGACGGTTCGATGCAGGTGAACTCGCCACTTGCCCCCGCCAGCTCCTTCACGTTGCTCTCCGTCTCGTAGGTCCATGCACCCGGCTGGTCCGGCATGAAGCGGATGCGATAGACGCCGTCCCCGTCGTAGAAGCCGTCCGGCTCGACGACGCGGTCATCCTGTCGGAACCGGGCGCTGAGCTTCACGTCCAGGAAGGGATTGCCGTCCTTCGGTCCGCTGAGGGAGAGCTCGAAGATGTCCCACCGCTCGACCATGTTCACACCCGCCTTCTGAGTCATCTCCATCTGGTTCTGCTCCACTGAGGTCCAGGCGCCGAGCCACAGCGCCGCGAACAGAAAGGAAACGGTTCCCATTTTCAGGCCTTCAGGGCGCCGGAGGTCAGGCCGCTGATGAACTCCCGCTGAAGGGCGAAGACCGGGTCCGGCCGGCCCTCCTCACCCCTGGGATGCAGGGCCAGCACCCCCAGGCCCGAGAGAACGGCCGCCGCCAGTATCCAGAAAGGCGCCCTGCCGTAGGGGAATTCCATGTGCGAGGCCGTTTCCATTGCGGGGAAATCCGCGCCGCCATCATAGCAAATCCGCCCGCGCAGGAAAACGTCCACCCCCGTGGTCCCTGCCGGTCTCATTCGAGCCATTTGCGCTGTTCGTAAGCTGCATGGCCTGAAGAGCTTACGGGCAGCACTGGTTTGTTCTTACCCCAGTCGGGGACTGGAGGAAGCCGGCATGTCTGGTGCGAGCACAGCGTGTCATCCTGA
>JAUVVP010000187.1 GCA_030604585.1 Planctomycetota bacterium
CGGTGACCTGTTCGGGAGGGTCCCCCCACAGGCCGACCGGGTAGGTGTGAACGATCACGAAGTCAGCGGTCCCCTTGACCCGTTCCAGCACCTTCGCATTCCAGGGATCGTCGGGCCGCATGGTGGTGCCCATCAGGGCGCCCATCTTGATGCCGGGGGTGACCTCCCTCATCAGGCGCGCGCATCCGTTGAACCACTCGGCGTACTGTTCGGCCGAGTGCTTGCGGAACGGCTTGACGTCGTGGTTGCCGTGGTCGGACTCGTTGCCCATCTCGAAGTAGACGACGCCGTACGGGTCGGGATGTCCCCAGGCGGCGCGCCTTTGGGCCCAGGGGTGCTCGGGCGTGGCGGGCGCGTTCAGGTACTCGACCAGGTCGGCGGCGTCCTGGGGGCCGCCGACGTAGGCGCTGACGAGCATCAGGGGCTCGGCGTCGGCGGCGCGGCAGAATGCGATGAACTCATCCACACCAAAGGTGAAGTCCGGCCTGTCCGCAGGCGGGCCGACGGCCTTCTTCCAGTCGAAGTTGTGGACGAGGCAGCCGCCGGGATAGCGCAGCATCTTCATGCCCGCCTGTTTCGCCAGTTCGAGCACCTCTGGGACCGGTTCTGCGGTCTCAGGATTCCAGAGCCCCTCGCCCGTGCGGCCGGGTATGGGGTTCGAATGCGGCGTGAAAAGGTACTGTGAGTCCGCGGCCTCGGCATTGTGGCCGAAGATGAGCGGGTTGACCTCGCCGAGGACTTCGCCGGCATGCACGGTTATCTTCGCCTGCGCCACGGGTGCATCCCCTCTTTGCTGAGCCGTTGCCGTGGGCGCCCCGTCCATGCAGAGGAACATCATGCCGCAAAGGACAAGGGCGCCGACTCGCAGGTCACGGTTCTTGCGCTGCATCGTGTGCCGGGCTCCCGGTTGGTGGTCATAGTTGTAGGCAGCAGTATATCCGGTTGGGGGCGGCGGCGTCGGGGAGAGGACGGCGCAGGTTGGTGCCGGCAGGGATGCCGCCGCTACAGGGGGGCTTCAGCGAAACTGCGTTGCGCGGGCCCGGAGCGGCTGATACGATGCCAGCCGCCGACCTGACTGACGGTTGAGTGCTCATCTCAAGGCGAGGGGCGAGAAGATGGCGAGGTACCGCTGCGCTATAGTGGGCTGCGGGCCGAGGGCCGGCTGGCACGCGAGGGCATACGAGCTGATCACCCGGGGCGAGCTTGTCGCATGCTGCGATCTGGATGCGGAACGAATGGAGACGTTCGCGGACGATTTCGGCCTCACCCCGTATGCAGACGCCGCCGAGATGATCGCGAAGGAGAAGCCGGACCTGGTCCACATCGTGACATTGCCCACGGCGCGCGTGGAGCTGATGCGGACCGTCAGCGACGGCGGCGTGCCGGCATGCATCGTCGAGAAGCCGATCGCCTGCGAGGTGAAGGACTGGAAGAAGCTCTGCGAGTTGGAGGCGCGCACCAGCACGAGGTTCGCCGTCGGCAAGCAGTTCCGCTGGCACGTCCACCTGACGCGCTGCCGCGAGGCGCTGCGTTCGGGCAGGCTGGGGAAGCTGCTGTTCCTCGACTTCTCGGCCGGCATGAACATCTCCGGCCAGGGGACCCACATCATTGACTGGGCGATGTCGCTGAACGAGGACGCCCCCGTGGTGCGCGTCTTCGGGGCCGCAAGCGGCGTCGACATGTCGGCCCACCACCACCCCGCGCCCGATACGACCGTCGGTCAGCTCCTTTTCGCCAACGGCGTCTACGGCCCGTGGAACAACGGGTATACGGCCCCGAGAGTGGGCGACGAGAGCACCACTTACCAGCACTGCCGGGTGGCGGCCCATGCCGAGCGGGGTCGCACGCTGTGGGAGGAGTTCGGCAGGTGGGAGATCGTCTCGCCCGACGGTGTGGAAGGCGGCGAGGCGAGCCCGGCCGAGTGGGAGGAGGGTAACCACGCGGCGCAGGTCGGGCTGACGAATGCCATGTTCGATTGGCTGGAGGAGGACGCCAGGCCCGCCGGGACGAACCTCGAGGCGGCGCTGCATCAGTGGAACGTCGTGCTGGGCCTCTACGCCAGCGCGCTGTCCCGCCGTCCGGTGGACATTCCGTTCGATCCCCCCGACGACCTGTTCGAGAGGCTCTGCGACGCCCTCAGGGGCAGATGAGAGACGAAGGGGCTGGGGCGACTATCCTGGCATGCGCTCAGGCGGGCGAAGACCGGACAGGGCCGCGGGAACTCAGACCTGCAAGACGTCCTTGGTCTTCTTCTCGAGTATCTCGTTGACTTTCTTCTCGTATTCGTCAGTCAGTTCCTGCACGTCGTCTTTGGCGCGGCGGCAGTCGTCTTCGCTGATGGTGGAGTCCTTCCGCTCTTTGTCGAGGTGGCGATTGGCGTCGCGGCGGATGTTGCGCACGGCCACGCGCGCATCTTCGGCCATCGCCTTGACGCGGGCGCCGATCTGTTCGCGCCGCTCCTGGCTTAGTCCCGGCACGCTGAGCCGGATGACCTTGCCGTCGGTCTGGGGGTTGATGCCGATGTCGCTGCTCTGGATGGCCTTCTCGACCTCGGCCAGGCAGCTCGGGTCGTACGGCTTGATGACGATGAGCTGCGGGTCGGGCACGGCGATCTGGGCGAGCTGTCTGAGGGGCGTGGCGGAGCCGTAATAGTCCACCCGGATGCTCTCGACCAGTCCGGCGCTGGCGGTCCCGGTGCGTATGCCGCGCAGGCTGTCGCTGAAGACCTGGACGGCCTTCTCCATTCGCTCTTCGGCATCCAGCAGTATGTCGTCAACGGCCATTCTCAGCACTCCCTATGAGCGTTCCGACGGCCTCCCCGGCGGCCGCGCGCCGGATGTTGCCTTCGACGGCGTAGTTGAACACCCTTACCGGCAGCGAGCGCTCCAGGCAGAACGAGATGGCCGTCAGGTCCATCACACCGAGCCTCCGCTTCAGCACCTCCCGGTAGGAGATGTGCTCGAAGAGTTCGGCGTCGGGGTTCTTCTCGGGGTCGGCGGAATAGACGCCGTCCACGCGGGTGGCCTTCAGGACCAGGTCGGCGCCGATCTCTGCCGCCCGCAGGGCGGCCGCAGTGTCGGTGGTGAAGAGCGGATTGCCCGTGCCGCCGGCCAGCAGGACGATCTTGCCCTCTTCCAGATCGGCGATGCACGGCCCCGGGTCGTAGAGCAGCACCATGTGGGCCACAGCGAAGGCGCCGTAGTGGGAGACGGGCACGCCGATCTGTCCCAGCCGGTCTCGCAGCACCAGGGTGTTGATGGCGGTGGCGAGCATGCCGGCATAGTCGGCGCTGATGCGGCCCGGGCCGTCGGGGCAGAACCTGGCCCCGCGGATGATGTTGCCGCCGCCGACGACCACGGCGATCTGGGGGCATGCCTGGCGGGCATCCTTCAGTTCGGCCGCGATGAACTCGATGGCCCCCTCGTCGAAAGGACCCCGACCGGGCCCGGCGAGCGTATTGCCGCTGATCTTCAACAGGACCCGCTGCGGTGCGCCGGCGTGGGCCATAGTGGCGGCCCTCCGTGTCAGGTGATCGGCGCGGCGGCTGCGGTCAGGCGCCTTCTCCCAGTGCCATCCGCGCGAACCGCCTCACCTCGATGTTCTCCCCCAGCTTGGCGATTGCGTCCTGGATGATGTCCTGCACCTTCCGCGAATCATCGCGGATGTAATCCTGTTGCAGCAGGCAGACCTGCCCGTAGAACTTCTTCAGCTTCCCCTCCACGATGCGCTCGCGGATGTTCTCCGGCTTGTCGGCGCACTGCTGCAAGTAGACCTCGCGCTCGGCTTGCAGGACGTCCTCCGGCAGGTCCTCGGGCCGGACGACGAGCGGACTCATCGCGGCCACCTGCATGGCGAGTTGACCGGCCAGGAGGCGGAGTTCCTCGTTCCTGGCCACGAAATCGGTCTCGCAGGCAAGCTCCAGCAGCACGCCGATGCGGCCGTCGTGCACATAGGAGACGATGATGCCTTCGGCGGCCTCGCGGCTGGCCTTGCCGCGGGCCTTGGCCAGGCCCTTCTGGCGCAGGACGGTCAGCGCCTTCCGCTGGTCGCCGTCCGCCTCCTCGAGCGCGCGTTTGCAGTCCATCATGCCTGCGCCGGTCCTCTCGCGCAGTTCTTTCACGTCTTGGGCCGAGATCGCCATTCGGTGCTCCATTGTGCCTTCGAGGTTGTCTTTGCGTTCGGCAGGCGGCCGCGACCCGACACGGCGCGAGGCGCGCGTGCTGGAAGCAGCCCCTCAGACCGACTCCTCCTCCGGCGCCGGTTCGGCTGCGTCCCCGGCCGGTTCGGGCTCGGCCGCGTCCCCGGCCGGTTCGGGCGCGTCCTGCGGCTGTTCGGGCGCGTCCTGCGGCTGTTCGGGCGCGTCCCGCGGCTGTTCGGGCGCGGCCCGCGGCTGTTCGGGCGCGGCCTCGGCCCCTTCGGGCTGCGCCTGATCCGGCATGTCCTCGGGCAAGGCGTCGGGCTCTTGCGCGGCGGGCTCGGCCTCGTCGGCAGCGGGAACCTGCACGGCTTCGGGAGCCTGCGCGGCCTCTGCCGGCTCCAGTTGTGGGCTCTCGGGGGCCTCAGCCTCCGGCTGGGCCTCGGCCTCCGGCTGCGGGGGCGCCACACCGCGCTCGGCGAGGGTGCGAAGCACCGCTTCGGACATGGTCGTGAGGAAGATGTGGATCGCGCCGAACGAGTCGTCATTGCCGGGCACGACGACGTCTATGTCGGCGGGGTCGCCATCGGTGTCGGTGAGCGCGATGATCGGGATGCCGAGCTTGCACGCCTCGTTGACGGCGATGCGCTCCCGGGCCGGGTCCACGACGATGAGGAGGCCCGGCAGCCTGTCCATGCTCCTGACGCCGCCCAGGTTCCGGAGTATCTTGCGCTTCTGCCGCCTCAGGGAGGAGATCATCTTCTTGCTGTGGAGATCGATCTGACCGGTCTCTTCGAGCTCTTCCAGCTCCACGAGCCGGTCGAGTCGTTGGCGGATGGTGACGTAGTTAGTGAGCAGGCCGCCCAGCCACCTCTCGGCCACGTAGGGCATGCCGCACCTCTGGGCCTCGCGCTGTACGGGTCCGGCGGCCTGTTTCTTGGTGCCGACGAACATGACGTACTTGCCCTGCGTGGCGACGGCCCGGGCCAGCTCCCTGCCGGTGATCAGGCCGCGCAGGGTCGCCCTGAGGTCAATGATGTGGATGAGGTTGCGCTTCTTGAAGATGTAGGGCGCCATCCGAGGGTTCCACCGGCTGGTCCGATGGCCGAAATGGAACCCGGCTTTGATCAAGCTTCGAACGTTTGGAGTCTCCAAGGTCGTCCCCTGAGAAGTTGCCATATGCCGCGTTACCGACCAGAGTCCGCCGCTCCCGGCAGAGGCACAGCGCCGGCATATTGGGTACGCAGGATGCCCCGCCGGATGGAGCTGGCTGAGTAAGACGACAGGCGAG
>JAUVVP010000288.1 GCA_030604585.1 Planctomycetota bacterium
CCAGGATGAACTGCATGCAAGCCTGTGCCGCGTCCAGGTAGAGCGCGCCGCCCGCCGCGCGGTGAAGCCGCACCAGGGCGCTGACCATCAGGGAGTTCCAATCGGTCATCACCTTTCGGTCGGTCCCCGGCGGCACACGGTCACGTCGCCTTTCGAAGAGCCGCTGCACACCCCGCTCGACCACGGCTGTCGCCTCCGCCTCGTCCATGTCGAAGAGCCCGGCCAGGCCGTGCAAGGGGATGGATCGGTAGAGAACGTTCTTCCCCTCCTCCCAGTTGCCTTCCTCGCCGGCTCCGAAGTAGCGGGCGACGACTTCCCCTTCGTCCTTGCCGAGACAGTCGAGGACCTCGCGATAGGTCCAGGCGTAGTATTTGCCTTCGAGCCCTTCGCTGTCGGCGTCCTGAGCCGAGTAGAAGCCCCCTTCGGGGCTGCGCAGCTCGCGCAGCACGTAGTCGGCCGTCGCCGCGGCCGTGCGCAGGTAGGCGTCCTGTCCCGTCGCCCGGAACGCGTCCGCGTAGAGAGCGGCGAGCTGGGCGTTATCGCAAAGCATCTTCTCGAAGTGCGAGATGCGCCAATGGCGGTCCACGGCGTAGCGGTGGAACCCGCCCCCGAGGTGGTCGAAGATGCCCCCGGCCGCCATATTCTCCAGGGTCAGGTTCAGTATCAGCAGCGGTCTGTCGTCGCCGCCGTGGCCGTAGAGCCGGAGCAAGAAGTCGAGCACCGGCGCCTGGGGGAACTTCGGCGCGCTGCCGAAGCCGCCCTGCTCCAGGTCGAAGAGCTGCGACAACGTCCTTACGGCCGTCTCGAGCAGGTTGTCCGACAGTTCGCCCTCAGCGGGAGCCGGCATGGCGCTCTTCTGGATGGCCTCCAGGACCTGCTGCGCAGAGGAAGTCGCCTCGGCGCGCCTTTCGACATAGGCTTCCTTGACGCCCCGCAGGACGCTGGGGAAGCCGGGCATGCCGCGCCGGTCCTCCGGCGGGAAGTAAGTCCCTCCGTAGAACGGCACCAGATCGGGCGTCAGGAAGACCGTCAGCGGCCAACCGCCCCCGCCCGTCATCAACTGGACCGCCCGCATGTAAAGCTCATCCAGGTCGGGCCGCTCCTCGCGGTCCACCTTGATGTTGATGAAGCTCTGGTTCATCAGGCGGGCGATCTCGGGGTCCTCGAAGCTCTCGCGCTCCATCACGTGGCACCAGTGGCAGGCCGAATAGCCGATGCTCAGCAGGATCGGCTTGTCCTCGGCGCGTGCGCGCTGGATCGCCTCCTCGCACCACGGGTACCAGTCAACCGGGTTGTAGGCGTGCTGCTGCAAGTAAGGGCTGGAACACTGGACGAGGCGGTTGGGCCTGCCCTCGTCCCTGGCGTGATCGTCTTCGGGCAAGGACATCCTCCTTTCCCGTGCCATCATGTGCGGCCGTCAGCGGCCTTGTTCGCGACCATTGTGGCGGCGAAGCAGCTTGATGACCTCGCGGTCGGTCAGATCGTGCCAGCGCGCGTAGAACGATGCGACCGCGAACGAACCGCGCCTTTGGGCCACCAGGCAGTACAACGCGTCCACGAGCGGCGCGACCTGCTCGATGGTGCTGAGCGGGGCATCGGGGACCCCGACGATGAGCTTGCGCGGCCCCACGCGCCGAAGCTCCTTGATGGCGGCCCTCATCGTGAACCCGGACGCCAGGCCGTCGTCCACCAACAGGACATCCTTGCCCGCCGGGTCGAGACGAATCCGGCCGGCGAGGAACTTGCTCTCACGCTCGCGAAGCTCTGCCATCACGCGGGCAACGACATCTCCGATGATCTCTTCGGACAGCCCCCACGCACGCACCAGCCGGTCGTTCAGCTCTACTTCACCGTGCAGCGTCACGGCGCCGAAGCCCGCCTCCGGCGCCGTCGGCAGGGGCAGCTTGCGCACCAGCATCAAATCGAACGGCACCCCCAGCCGCTCGGCCAGCGGCCCTGCCACCGCCACGCCGCCGCTCGGCACCGCCACGACGGCTTCCACCGGCGCCCCCTGGTCGAGCAGGAAGTCCGCCAACTGCCGGCCGGCCTCCGCCCGATCGAGGAAGGCGGCATAGGGCCCGTCAACGACTTCCCTGAGGTGCCGCATCAGCGCCTCCGGCGGCAACGTGAGACGTTAATCGTTGTCAGTTAATCGGTCCGGCGCCTCTCGATCAGCCATTGACGATCAGCGGCTGCCCGCCCTCGGGTTACCGGAGTACGATGGGCACTTGCCGTCCGCAGTCAGGGCATTGCGGCTCGGTGATGCGCACAGCGGGCCGCCCGAAGCCCATCCGTTTTATCAGCAGGCGCCCGCAGCCGGGACAGAAGGTGTTCTGCCCCTCCTGCGTCATTATGTTGCCGAGGTAGATGTAGTTCAGCCCGGCCTCCTTGCCGAGCCGCTGCGCGGTCAGCATGCTCTCGAGCGGGGTGGCCGGCCGGTCGCTCTCCATGTAGTTGGGGTGGAAGCGCGAGAGGTGCCAGGGCAGGTCCGGCGATACGCCGGCCAGGAACCCGGCAATGCCGCGCAGCTCCTCTTCCGAATCGTTGAGCCCCGGAATGATCAGCGTGGTCGCTTCCACGTGTATGCCCGCCTCGTGCATGCCGGCGATCGAGTCCAGCACGGGCTGGAGCCGCCCCTGGCACTGGTTGCGGTAGAACTCGTCCGTAAAGGCCTTCAGGTCCACGTTGGCGGCGTCAGAGAGCCCCGTCATCGCCTCCACGGCCTCGGGCGACTGGAAGCCGATGGTCACGAAGACGATCCCGATGCCGTGCTGCCGGGCCAGTCTGGCGCAGTCCAGGGCGTAGTCCATGAAGATGGTCGGTTCGGTGTAGGTGTAGGCGATGGTGGCGGCGCGCCCGGCGACGGCGGCACGCACGACGTCCTGGGGCTCGACGTAGCCGAGGCCCTCGAAGGCCGGGGCGGCGTCGGTCTGGGATATCTGCCAGTTCTGGCAGAAGGGACAGCGGAAGTTGCACCCGGGCGTGGCGATGGAATAGGAAGGCGTGCCCGGCAGGAAGTGGTAGAGCGGCTTCTTCTCGATGGGGTCCATGTGCTGCGCGACCAGGCGGCCGTAGACGAGGCTGTAGAGCGTGCCGCCGCTGTTGCGCCGCACCCGGCAGAAGCCGCGCTTGCCGTCGGCAATGCGGCAGCGGCGACTGCACAGGAAGCAGTTCACCACGTTCTCACCGGCCTTCCTGTAGAGGATCGCCTCGTGCATCGCTTCCACTATCGGACCCCCCAACGACCGCGGCGATGATATCAACAGGAAAGGGACGCGGCAGTAGCCATGGGCTCAGTAGCCGAAGTCCGCCTGCACCCCGCCGCCGGAGAGCTTGGCGGAGGTGTCAATCAGCTCCCTGGCCTCGTCGGCCATCCGGGTGAACTTATGCCACCAGGGCGGACTCACCTTCTGGGCGAGCGACTTTATCTGCCTCATTCGCGGCAGTGCGATCTCGGCGAAGGACCGGGCCAACGTGTCCAGGTCCTTTGTCTGCGGCATGGTGAAGGCCTCTTTGAAGTAGGCGCGCCCGCACATCGGCCCGGCGAACAGGTCGCTGACCAGGGCGTATTGGGCCGCATACTGCTCGAAGTCCACCGCCGCGCTCAGCAACAGCATCGGCCGGTTGACGATCGAGAACATCGTGACGGCGACGCTGCGCACGTCGTCGGGCGAGCTGATCCGCTCCAGGGGGCCGTCCTTCTCTTCCACCCAGAGCAGGGGCACCTGGGTCTTGTAGAAGTGGCCGTACGGGCCGAAGTCCTCGGCCATCCTCACCACGCCTTCGGGCAGCCGGCGCGCCATGTCGGCCTTCGATTCGCCGGGACGCTGGAATATGAGCGTCTCGTTGAAGAGCGGCTTGCCCAGCTCGCACGCCCTTTCGAAGACGTCCTGGAGCCAGTCCCGGTTCCTGTTCCAGCTTTCCTGGTGGTCCGGATCGAGCTTGACCAGGGTCTTGAAGGCGTCCACCGAGTCGGCCACTTCCTCGGGCTCGGCGGCCAGGCGCGCCAGTTGGCCGCGTCCGCCGTCAATCTCCTGGGTCCTGGTGTCCTCGAGGCGGCCGATGAGCATGGTCTTCCGGCCCAGCAGTTCGCGGAAACCGGGGCTCAGGTAGGCGAGGCTGTTGAACAGCGCCGCCGAGGGCATCCCCGCCAGGGCCTGGGCGAAGCGGCGGCAGACCTCCCTCACGTCGTCGTCGGTGGCATCCCTCTGTTCGCCGACGTGGTCGAGGTAGCTCTGGAAGAGCCTGAGGTAGGAGCTGTGCTGGTC
>JAUVVP010000046.1 GCA_030604585.1 Planctomycetota bacterium
ACCGAGTCGAAACTGATCCGCCTGGGGCGGGGCGACGACGGGTCGGTGCGCGTCGAGGACTTCGCGATGAACGCCATGTGCGCCGCCGGCACGGGGTCCTTCCTCGACCAGCAGGCCTCCCGCCTCGGGGTGAGCATCGAGGAGTTCAGCCGGCTGGCCCTGAAGAGCGAGAAGCCCCCGCGCGTGGCCGGCCGCTGCTCCGTGTTCGCCAAGAGCGACATGATACACCTCCAGCAGCAGGGCACGCCGGACTACGACATCATCGCCGGCCTGTGCCACGCGATGGCGCGCAACTTCAAAAGCAGCGTGGGCATGGGCAAGGAGTTCGTCAAGCCCATCGCCTTCCAGGGCGGCGTGGAGGCCAACGTCTGCATGGTCAGGGCCTTCGCCAACGTGCTCGGCCTGGAGGACGGCGAGCTGGTCATCCCGAAGCACTTCGACTGCACCGGTGCGATCGGCGCCGTGCTCCAGGTGCTGGACGAGGGACGCAATTGCTCCTTCGGCGGCCTCGAGCCGCTGCGCAGATACGTGAGCCAGCCCCACGCCGAGGCCGAGAGGCTGGCCCCCCTCCAGGGCGACGGCTACCAGGTGGACATCTCCGTGCATGCCCTGCCGGAGGGCCTCGGCACGATCGACGCCTACGTCGGCGTGGACGTCGGTTCCATCAGCACGAACGTGGTGGTCATTGACGCGCAGCACCACGTGATAGCCCGCCGCTACCTGATGACCGAAGGCCGCCCCACCGAGGCCGTCAAGAAGGGCCTCTACGAGGTGGGGCTGGAGGTGGCCGACCGCGTGGTCGTCAGGGGCTGCGCGACGACGGGAAGCGGCCGCCACCTGACCGGGGAGTTCATCGGCGCCGACGTGGTGAAGAACGAGATAACCACGCATGCGTGCGCCGCCGTGGAGGTTGACCCGCGGGTGGACACCATCTTCGAGATCGGCGGCCAGGACGCCAAGTACATGTCGCTGGAGAACGGCGCCGTGGTTGACTTCACGATGAACAAGGTCTGCGCCGCCGGCACGGGTTCATTCCTGGAGGAGCAGGCCGAGCGGCTTGGCCTGAAGATTGAGAAGGAGTTCGGGGGCGAAGCCCTGGCCTCCGGGGCCCCCTGCCAGCTCGGCGAACGCTGCACCGTGTTTATGGAGAGCGACCTGAACTACCACCAGCAGCGCGGCGTGCCCCGCAGCGACCTGGTCGGCGGGCTCAGCTACTCCATCGTCTACAACTACCTGAACCGCGTGGTGGAAGACCGCAAGGTCGGCGAGGTGATCTTCTTCCAGGGCGGCGTTGCGTTCAACCGGGGCGTCAAGGCCGCCTTCGAGGCCGTCGTCGGCAAGAAGGTCATCGTTCCCCCGCACCACGATATCCTCGGCGCGATCGGCGCGGCCATCATCGCGCAGGAGAACGCCGGCGGCCGGTCCACCTTCCGGGGCTTCGACCTGCGCGACGTCCGTTACGAGCTGAAGACCTTCGAGTGTAAGAAGTGCTCGAACCGCTGCGAGATACACCAGGTTTCCATCGAGGGCCAGAAGCCGCTCCACTACGGCAGCCGCTGCGGTCGCTTCGACGAGGACAAGAAGCACAGAAGGGGCGAGCACCTGCCGAAACTGTTCGCCGAGCGCGAAGAGGCCCTGCTCAATAGCTACGGCAAGGACCGCCCGGACGAGCCGACCGGCGTCAGGATCGGCATCCCGCGGGTGATGACGTTCTTCGACCTCTATCCGTTCTGGAAGGCGTTCTTCACCGAGATCGGCTGCGAGGTGGTGCCCTCGGAGCCGACGAACAAGGAGATCATCCGCACCGGCAGCGATGCGATGAGAGCCGAGACCTGCTTCCCCATCGCAGTCGCGCACGGTCACGTGCTGAACCTGATGGACTCGGGGGTGGATTACGTCTTCGTGCCGAGCGTCATCACCATGGAGCAAGAGTCGGAGAAGTTCGTCCATTCCTACACATGCCCGCTGGCGCAGGGGCTGCCCTACCTGCTGCGGGCGTCGCTGGAGTTCGGGCCGGAGGGGCCCGAGCTGCTTGCGCCGATCTTCCAGTTCGAGTGCGGCCGCGCCGCCGTCAGCGAAGAGCTTCGCAAGCTGGCCCAGATGTTCGAGGTGCGCCCGGCCCGCGTGGAGAAGGCCATCGGGAGGGCGTGGGAGGCCCTGGATGGCTACCGGCGCACGCTGCGGGAGCGCGGCCGGCAGGTGCTGGCGCAGCTCGGCCCCGACGAGCCGGCCGTGGTCATCATCAGCCGCTCTTATAACGGCTGCGACCCCGGCGTGAACCTGGGCGTTCCGGACAAGCTGCGGGACATCGGCGTCATGGCCATCCCGCTCGACTTCCTGCCGCTGGACCTGGAGTCACTGGCCGAGGAGTTCCCGCACATGTACTGGAAGTACGGCCAGAAGATCCTGGCGGCGGGCAAGTTCGTCGGCTCGCGTCCCAACCTGCATGCCCTCTACATCACCAATTTCCGCTGCGGGCCGGATTCCTTCATCAGCAAGTTCTTCGGCCGGCTCGTAGGCGAGCCCTACCTGACCATCGAGATAGACCAGCACAGCTCCGACGTGGGCGCCATCACGCGCTGCGAGGCATTCGTTGACAGCTTCCGCAGCATCCGTCCCTGCGAGCGCAAGAGGGCGCGGGGCGAGGACCTGTTCTTCGACATTCGCCGCAGGGAGCGGCCCCTCAGGGTGCACATCCCCCACATGGACGACCACGCCGTCGTCGTGGCCGCCGTCTTCAGGGCCAACGGCATAGACGCCGTGGCCCTGCCCATGTCCGACCGCGAGAGCATGGAACTGGGCCGCAAGTTCACCACGGGCAAGGAGTGCTACCCGTGCATACTGACCACGGGCGACATCGTCAAGAGGACCCGGGCGCCGGACTTTGACCCCGAGCGCGACGCGTTCCTGATGATCCAGGCCAACGGGCCTTGCCGCTTCGGCCAGTATCACAAGTTCCACCGCATGGTCCTGGACGAACTCGGCTACGAGCAGGTGCCCATCGTGGTGCTGGACCAGGTCAATCAGTTCTCGGCGCACACCGAGACCTACGGGTCGGACTTCTACCGGCTCTGTTGGGACCTGACGCTCATCGTTGACCTGATGCAGAAGATGGTCCGCGAGATGCGCCCCTACGAGGTGAACGAGGGCGAGACGGACCGCGTCTACCGGCGGGGGCTGCGCGAGCTGGCCGAGGCGACCGAACGCCGGGACGACTACTTCGCCGCGGCGGCAGAGGTCCGCAAGCGGCTGGACGCCGTCCAGACCGACCGCTCCGAGCCGCGCCCCGTCATCGGCGTGGTGGGGGAGATCTACGTCCGCAGCCACGAGTTCGCCAACAACTTCCTGGTCAGGAAGCTGGAGCGGCTCGGAGCGCAGGTGCTGCTGCCGCCCATGCAGGAGTGGCTCAACTACATCGCCTACGAGCGCCGAGAGCTCTGCTGGCAGAACGGCGCCGTCTGGGGGTTCGTCAAGGAATGGCTGGCCGAGTTCGTGGCCCGTTGGGATGAGGGGCGCGTGGCGCGCATCTTCCGCGGCGCCGTCTCCCACATGGCCCGCGAGGCGCCGATCAGCGAGGTGCTGCGGCTGGGCAGCCTCTATCTTGACCCCACCATCAGGGGCGAGGCCATCCTGAGCATTGGGCGGGCCGTCGAATACGTCCACCACAACCTGAACGGGATCGTCAACGTCGTCCCGTTCGGCTGCATGCCCGGCGCCATCGTGAACGGACTGCTGGAGCAGCTCCGCAAGGACCACGATGGCATCCCGGTCCTGAAGCTCGCATTCGACGGCGTCGAGCAGGCCGGCGAGGAGACGCTGCTGGACGCCTTCGTCCACCAGGCCCGCCAGCACATGGCGAGACGGGGAACGGTCGTTGCCCGATGACGGTTGCCCGTGTTTCGTGTGCGGAAGTCGCGTGCGCAGCACCATCAACGAGCAACGAGAAACGAGCAACGAGACGAGGGAGCGCGCCAGATGGAAGGGAAGTGCTGGAAGTTCGCCGACGACGTCAACACCGACGAGATAGTGCCCGGCCGCTACCTGAACGTCACGGACGAGCAGGAGCTGGCGGCGCACCTGATGGAGGGCATTGACCCGCAGTTCACCAGACAGGCCGGGGCGGGCGACGTCATCGTGGCGGGCAAGAACTTCGGCTGCGGCTCCTCGCGCGAGCACGCGCCGCTGGCCATCAAGGCGTTCGGCATCCAGTGCGTGATCGCGAAGTCTTTCGCGCGCATCTTCTTCCGCAACTGCATTAACATCGGGCTGCGGATCGCCGAGTGCCCCGAAGCCGCCGGGGACGCCGAGACCGGCGACGTGCTCGAGGTGGACTTCGCCGGCGGCCGGATCCTCAACCGCACCCGGGGCAAGGCCTACACCTTCCCCCCCTTCTCGCCCGAGCTGCAAGCCATCATAGACGCCGGCGGCCTGATCCCCTTCGCCCGGAAAGAGGCGGGGCTCTGAGCCGGCCCCCTTGCCCGTCACTGCGGGCGCCCTCCCGGGCGCGAGGCTTGCGCGCCTCCGGCGTGAATCCCGATTACGCAGTGAACGCCACAGAGGCAGCTCAGTCAGGCTTCCAGCCCCACATGGTGTCGTCGGCGGAGAACATGTTCCAGACCTCCAAGCCGGCGGCCGAGATGGTCTCGTAGTCCTCATCGCTCAGCTCGACCTGGAGCGCGCCGACGTTGTCCTCCCAGTGGCTCCACTTACTGATGCCGACGATGGGGATGATGATCGGGTCGGTCTTCAGAAGCCAGGCCAGCGCCACCTGCGAGCTGGTGGCGCCCAGCCGGTCGGCGACGCCGTCAACCACGGCGGCGGCCTGGCGCGCCTTGCTGAAGACGGGCTCCTTGAACAGCAGGTTGCTGGTGCGGATGCCGGTCGTCTGCTCCGTAGTGCGGCTGAAGCGGCCGGTCAGCAGTCCCTGGGCGAGGGGTGAATAGGGCGTGACGGCGATGCCGCTCCGGCGGCAGAAGGGCAGCACCTCCGGCTCGATGATGCGCCAGAGCACGTTGTAGGGGGGCTGGAGAGTGACTGCGCCGTAGCGGGCGGCCACCTGCGCCTGCTCCAGGTTGAAGTTGCTGACGCCGATCTCGCGTGCCTTGCCCTTCTCTTTCATCTGGCACATCTTGCCCAGGAACTCATCGAGCGAAAGGCTCGGGCGGGGCCAGTGGACGATGTAGATGTCATAGTAGTCGGACTGGAGCCTCTGGAGGGCGGCGTCGAGGCTCGGCTCCACCCTCTCGGGGTCGCAGTGCACCAACTTAGTGGCGACGACGGCCCGCTCCCGGCGGTCCCCCTCGGCCAGGGCGCGGCCGAGCACCTCCTCGGCGTGTCCCCTGCCGTAGCCGTGGGCGCTGTCAAAGAAGTTGCACCCGCCGTCCTGCGCCCTTCTGATCAGCTCAATGCTCCGCTCGTCATCGTCCGGGCCCCAACCCTCGGTGCCGCCCATGTTCCAGGTGCCCAGGCAGAGCCGGGAGACCTCGAGATCCGAGTTGCCAAGCTTCACCATCTCCATAGTCAATCCCTTCCTTAAAGGGCGCGTCCCGGATCGGCCCGTGCCGCCAAGGGCTCCACCTGCTGCCACTGCGTCTCCGGCGCCTGCCCCCAGAGCAGTTCCAGGTCGTAGAGTTCCCGTGCCCGGGGGCTGAAGAGGTGAACGACGGCCTCCCCGAGGTCAATCAACAGCCAGCCGGATTCCGCCGTGCCCTCAATGCCGACGATATGCCGGCCCGCCGCCTTCACGCGCGCCCGGATCTCGTCGGCTATGGCCCGGATCTGCCGCTCGTTCCGCCCCGTGGCGATCACGAAGTAGTCGGTGAAGAAGGCCAACTGCCCCACCTGCAGCACCACGATCTGTTCGGCCTTTCGTTCGTCGGCCACGTGCGCGCAGGTGCAGGCGAGGGTCCCTGGCTCCTCGATCACAAGCGGCTCACCTCCCGGTCTTGTGAGTGCATCTCGGCCGGAACGGGGGGACCTGCGCCCGCACCGCCAACGGCACGCCGCCCACCTCTCTGGCCGGCTCAGGAGGTCACCGTGCGGGCCCACAGGCGGTCCTCGGGCCGTTCGCTGGGCTTGAGCCGATTATAAGCCGCCACGGGCCCCCTTGCAAGGGAGCCAGGCCCGCGCGCGCCGGCGCCTTCTCGCTGCCTCGCAGTCCGGGCGGCCCGGGGCGGAAAAGAGGGGGCCCGGCCGGCTGTTGGCCGGCCGGACCCCTTCTTCAGCGGCAGATGACGGTTTCAGGCGTTCTCCATGCCCAGGTTCTCGCGGATGGTGGCCGTGCCTTTCAGGCCGGGCTTGAGCTTGAGCGCCTCGGAGAATATCTCCTTGGCCCGCCCCTCGTCGCCGACTCGGCAGTGGACCTCTGCGATCTTCTTCAGGATGAAGGCCTTCTCGCTCTTGTCGAGTTCGAACTTCAGGATGCGTTCGTAGCAGCCGATCTCCTCGGCCGCGCTTCTGGCGTCCCGCGGAAGCTTGCGGCTGTAGAGCTTCTTGATGCGGGCCTTCACTTCATCGAAGAAGTAGCGCTGACGCGGGGGCTCCTTCTCCTTCTCGTAGAGTTCCTCGTAGAGCGCCGCCGCCTCCCGGAACCGGTTTGCGCGCTCGCACTGCTCGGCCAGCAGGAAGATGCAGTCCAGGTAGTCCTTCACGTCGAGGTGATTGCGCAAGGTGAAGTCGCCCCGCGCGCAAAGCTGGTCATGCAGGTTCAGGGCCCTGCGCCCTCGGCCGGCCAACAGGTCGCCGAGCATCTCCTGCGCGTATTCCTTCAGCGTGCGGGCCTCGGAGCGGCGGGCCTCCTCCTGGAAGGTGGGGCTGGCCTGCATCAGCACGTCGTAACGGGCCCTCTCACGCTCGTTGCTGAGGACGCGATAGGCGGCGATGACCTTCTTGAGCTTCTTAGCAGCCGCCGGACCTTCGGTGCGATTGGTGTCCGGGTGGTATCTTTTGGCCAGGCGGCGAAAGGCCTGCTTGATCTCCGGCTGGCTGGCGCTCCGCTCAATGTCCAGAACGTCGTAATACGTCTCGATTTCTTTCGGGGCGATTGCCATGACTGTCTGTCTGAAGTTGGCGCAAGCGGCGCTATAGCGATTCAGCCCTTAGGCCACGCTGCACTTATCGGTCACACTCCGTTGGAGACATGTACGAGCTTCCGTGATTAGTGCCGCCCGCTGGGGATAAGTTCGATACCGGACCGGCGCGCGTTGCGCCGCGGAACGGCTCCGTTCGCCGCCCGGGCACGGCAGCAGACCACGCCGGCCCCCGTCTGTATGGCTCTGTGCGCGCAAATGCCGCCTGCATGCCCACAGACCAGGCGGCCGCGCCCCGCTGATCCAACATGTTGTACCCTCCGACGGCTATCTTACCAGCAGTGGCACAGCGGCAATGACGAAACCCCCCAGGCACTTCCCAGAACACTGCATCATAACATGATCGGGCCTGATAGTCAATATGGAAAATCTGCGCCCGCGCTGCGCGCCAGGCCGGCTTCTGCATAAGCCCTAATCCACAAACTGGTTAGACCAAACCAGCGGCTGCCCTCCCGGCAGCGTCCGCTGACCGCCGGCAGGGGGCCCCCACCCCGCGTTCGCCGGGCCCGGTGCGCCGGAGGGGGCCGCTGCGGGGCATCTCCGCTGTCCGGGCAATGCACAACCCACTGAGATGGCCTCTCGGCCCTTCGTGAGCGGGTTCCCCGATTCTGTTCCGAGCCCTGGCTCCAACTCCTCTCCGGATGCCTTAGCCCTGCGTCGAGGGCGCTTTTCCCACACTTGACAGGACTCGGAAGCTGACCTATAACTTCGTGAAGAATCAGTTACCTTTCAGTGCAAGAGGTAGTGACAATGGCCCGGAAAGTTACGTGCTCCAATCCCCAGTGCGAGGCCGTCTTCGAGGTTGATGAGGGTATGGCTGGGCAGAGCGTGCTGTGCCCCCAGTGCGGCACAAGCACCGAGGCGCCGTCCGGCTCGGCAGACGACCGGCAGGCGCTCGGCTCCTCCGCACCGGGCGGCGAAGACGTGGCCTCCCATCCGGCGCGCCAGCAGTGTCCGAACTGTGGGACCGTGCTCGGGGTGCGCGATGCGTTCTGCCCGGAATGCGGCGCAGACATCCGCACCGGCGCCGTTGTCAAGGTCGGTGCCAGGAAGAGGAAGCGCAACCTCACCCCGTTCTTCGTCGGCGGGGGGGTCGTGGTGGGGCTGGCCGTGCTGGTGGGGCTGGTGGTCTGGGCCGTCGGCCTTCTGGCCGAACGTCGACAGGCGGCGGCCAGGGAGGCCGAAGAGCTCGAGGCCCAGCAGGAGGTGGTCGCGCGGGTTGCAGTAGCCGAGGAGGAGCGCAAGGCCCCCCGCGTCCAGGTCGCCGAGCAGGAACTGGGAGACCTGGCCCAGCAGGAGGCCGCAATCCGCCAGGCCATTGACCAGTACAACGTCCGGCTCGAGGACGTTCTGAGCCAGGTCCGCTCGGCCGAACCGGCGCAGATGGCCAGGCTCTGGGCCGACCTGTACGCCTTCTGCCTGGAGGACGGGCTCCAGACCGAGGCCGAACAGTGCTGGTACCAGGCCGTTCTGCTTCGACCCACCGACGCTGACGTCAACGCCAAACTGGGCAGGACGGACACCTATGCCGGCGTCCCCGTCACTCCGGAACAGAGGCAGTTCCTCGAATCCCTCCAACCCCGACTGCGCATCGTAAACCGCAACTCCATCCTGTCCGACCATTCGGTCAGCGTGGAGGGGGCAGGTGAAGCCATGCTCTCATGGGCCGAGGCTCCCGAGTTTCGTCCGGACGCCGGATTAGTGCGCGTCGAAGTGGCGCCGCTGGGCGGCGCCGACGGCCTGGTGCAGCAGTTCACCCTGATGGTCGAGCCGGGGCTGGTCTACACGGTCACCCTGCAGAAGGCCGGTGCAGCGCCGCTGCTGGATTTCGACAACCTGGCCAAGCTCTATAGCGCCG
>JAUVVP010000340.1 GCA_030604585.1 Planctomycetota bacterium
AACTGGGAGCATTGCGTTTCCCCTCGCCACTCCATTCGCGAAGAGCGGGGCGAGACGCCCCGCCTACCCGGTACGGGTAGCCCCCGGCGTCTCGCCGGGGGTGCCGGAACACAAGGTCCGCTGCTTAGCGGGCCACTAGGGTGAAAGGCTATCGCCCGCGAGTAGGTCTACCGAAGGCCGCCAAGGCATCGCGGAACTCCTCGGCGCTCTCGAAGCGGCGCTCGGGCTGCTTCTCCGTCGCGCGTCGGATGACCTGGACCAGGTAATCGGGCAGCAGCGGGTAGGGCTCGCCGGGCTCGAAGAGCGGCTCGTGCAGGTGCTTGTACATCAGGGCCACGGGGCTCTCCCCCTCGTACGGCAGGCGGCCGGTCAGGGCGTAGTAGAGCACAAGGCCGGCGGCGTAGAGGTCGGTCCGCACGCTGACGGCCTCGCCGCGCCACTGCTCCGGCGCCATGAAGTGCGGCGAGCCGATCACCTTGTCGGTCGCGCTCAGGCTGGTCGTCTCCTCCAGGAACCGCGACAGGCCGAAGTCGGTCAGCCGCGCCCGGCCGTCCTCGTCTATCAGGATGTTGCCTGGTTTGACGTCGCGGTGGACCATCTTCCCGCGGTGCACGGCGGCCAGGCCGGAGAGCATCTCCAGGCACAAGGTGCAGGCTTGTTGCGGCGGCAGTGCCCCCTGGCGCCGGACCTGCTCCCTGAGCGAGACGCCTTCGACCAACTCCATCTCGATGAAGCACAGGCCTTCGGCCACGCCCAGGTCCAGGACAGGCACGATGTGCTCGTGCACGATGGAAGAGGCCACGCGCGCCTCGCGCAGCAGCCGCTTGAAGGCCGCCGAGGACGACTCCAGCGGCCGGAACTCGAGCACCTTCAGCGCAACCGTTCCGCCGGACCTCAAGTTGCGCGCTTCGTAAACCTTCCCGGCCCCTCCCCGGCCGATGAGCTTTAGCAGTTCGAAATGCCCGAAGCGGCGCGCGGCCCGCCCGGTGCGATAGGGGGTCGGACCTTCGGCAGCGCGCAGGCCGCCGGCGGCGTAATCCTCCAGGAACAACAGCCGGCGGGCCGCCACCAGTGCCTCGCCGCAGAGCGGGCAGTAGGATGCAGGTTCGAGCCCTTCGTACGGGGCCCTCAGGCGCGCGTGACAGCCGGGGCAGTCCAGCGGCACATAGTGCGACTCAGCCGCCAGGCGCGCAACCGCCCGGGCCAGGTGGGGAGACTGCTCCAGCAACCTCTCCTCGAGGGCGACGAGCTGGTCGGGCACGCCGCCGGCGGCAACGGCGCGGAGATGTTCGGCAAGTTCGGCCGGCGGGATACGGCCTTCCGCCATCACCCGCAGCCCGAACATTATCGCGTCCGGCGCCAGATACATTCCCCCCTCCGCACAACGGCCGTGGAAATGCGGCGTCCGCTCGTCGGGGCTCGCGCGCCTACTGTCCGGCAGCGAGGAGCTCTTCGAACTCCTGCTCGGACAGCTCCTTGACGCCGAGGGCGCGGGCCTTTTCGAGCTTGCTGCCGGGGTCTTCGCCGACGACCAGATAGTCGGTCTTCTTGCTGACGCTGGCGGTGACGCGTCCGCCCTGCGCCCCTATCAGTTGCTCGGCTTCATCGCGCGTGCGGCGGGCGAGGGTGCCGGTCAGCACGAACGTCTTGCCGGCGACGTTGAGGTTTCGGGCGGCCGCGGCACGGCGCGATGTCATGTCAACTCCCGCGCGCGCCAGCCTCGCGATCAGCTCGCAGGTATCGTGCCTCCCGAGGAACTCCGCAATGGCCCGCGCAACGGTCGGGCCTACCTCTTCGACGGCCTGTAGACGTTTCTCATCGGCCTTCCTCATCTCCTCCAGGCTGCCGAAGCTGGAGGCCAAGACGACCGCCAGGTGCGATCCAACGTGAGGGACTCCCAGAGCGTACAGGAGCCGCGAAAGGCCCCTGGACTTGCTGTCCTCGACGCCTTGCACCAGCCTCTCAGCAGACTTGCTCCCGAAGCCCTCCAGCTCCTCAATCCTATCGGCCCTACGCGGAAGGTCGTAGACGTCGCCAATGTCGTGCAGCAACTCCTCCTCAAGGAACAGCTTCACGGTCTTCTCGCCCACCCCGTCTATGTCCATGGCTCCGCGGCTGGCGAAGTGCGCAATGCGTTCGGCTTGCTGGGCGGGACAGCGTGGGTTGTCGCAGAAGAGCAGGAAGGCCACTGTCACCGGACCCCCGCAGTCCTGGCAGCGGTCGCGCTGAGGCGCGAGGAACTCACGCCTCTTCTCCCGCCCGCGTGCACGGCACCCGTTGCCGCCGCAGACCTTGTGAGCACTCCTGCGCCCCGGGATCGTGACTGGATCGCCACAGACGTCGCACCTGTCTTCCTCTATGGGCACGTAGCCGCGTGTCTTGAGGTTCTTGGCGCCGGGGCAGCCCGGGTCCACGCACTTCTTCTTGTCGGACTCCTCCCTGCGGACCGGCCCCCGGCATGGCGGGCATTCCGTCGGACGCGGGAAGCGTTTCTCCGAGCTCGTGCGCTTCTCGACGATGACTTTGACGACCTGCGGGATGATCTCGCCGGCTTTCTCCACCAGCACGTGGTCGCCGACGCGCACGTCCTTGCGCTCAAGCTCGTCGAAGTTGTGCAGGGAGGCGCGGGTCACCGTGGTGCCGGAGAGCCGGACCGGTTCCAGCACGGCCACCGGCGTGAGCTGGCCGCTCTTGCCGACCTGGACCTTGATGTCGCGCACCCGGCTGACCTGCTGCTCGGCAGCAAACTTGTAGGCCATCAGCCAGCGGGGCGCCTTCGAGGTAGCCCCGAGGCGGCGGCGTTGTTCCGCGCGGTCCACCTTCACCACGAGCCCGTCCACGGGGTAGTTCAGCTCGCGGATGTGCTCCTCCCAGTAGGCGCAGCGTTCGATGACTTCATTGGCGTCGGCGCAGCGTTCGGCGCTCGGGTTGGTGGGGCAGCCGTGGTCCCGCAGCCACTTGATGCGAGCCCAATGGGAGTCGGGTATCTGCAGGCCTTCGCAGCGGCCGACCTCGTAGGTGAACGCCAGCAGCCGCCGGGACGCGGTGATCTTCGGGTCCAGCAGCTTCAGCGACCCGGCCGTGGCGTTGCGCGGGTTGGCGAAGATGGATTCACCGCCGGCCTCGCGTTCGCTGTTGACCTCCCGGAAGGCATCGAAGGACATGTAGACCTCGCCGCGCACTTCCAGAGTCGTGCCGGCCAGTGCAGCGTCGGCCCGTCCCCTCGGACCGTGCAGCCGCAGCGGGACGTTGGCGACGGTGCGCGCGTTCTGCGTGACGTCGTCGCCGCGCAGGCCGTCCCCTCGCGTGATGGCCCGGCTCAGTGCGCCGTCCCGGTAGATGAGGTTGATCGCCACGCCGTCGATCTTCGGCTCGATCACGTAGGACCACTCGGCGCCCTCGCCGAGGAGCCGTCCGATGCGCCGGTCGAACTCGCGCACCTCCTCCTCGTTGTAGGTATTGTCAATGCTCAGCATGGGGGAGAGGTGCTCGGCCGTGGTGAACTCCTCGAGGGGTTCTCCGCCGACCTTCCGGGTGGGGCTGTCGGGTGTGATCAGTTCGGGGTGGTCGCGCTCGAGCGCCAGAAGTTCTGCCATCAGGGCGTCGAACTCGCGGTCGGATACCTTGGGCGCGCTCTTGACGTAGTAGAGGTAGTTGTGATGGCGAATGGTTTCGCGGAGCCGCTCGACCCTTTTCCGGACGCCGTGGCCTTCGGGCA
>JAUVVP010000302.1 GCA_030604585.1 Planctomycetota bacterium
CGGCCGCCTTCAAGCTGGAGCCGAGGGAGATGCTCCTGAGCCGCCTGCGCATGCGGCTGGGGGACGCCTACGAGCTGCCGTCCGGAGGCCTGCCCGAGGACGGGGTCTACGTCTGCGACACGGGACAGCTCCGATGGGACGCGTCGGAGCCGGGCCGCGGCGACGTCACCGTGGACACGCCGCGCGCCAAGGGGGCCGTGGGCTTCGTCGGCGGCAGGACCATAAAGCTGGGCCCGCTGACCCTCAGCGTCGAGGACACCTTCCTCGACGGTTTCGCCGTGGTCACGTTAGTGGCGGTCGAGGGGGAGATCGGCCGGCCCGGCTTCCGGGGCCTTCTGTCCTGCGTCGGCCACGTGCAGAACCGGGGGCAGAAGTGGAAGGACGCACAGAAGAACTCA
Organism: Planctomycetota bacterium; assembly: GCA_030604585.1. Taxonomy (GTDB): domain Bacteria; phylum Planctomycetota; class Brocadiia; order SM23-32; family SM23-32; genus JAUVVP01. Next base: position 399 of record JAUVVP010000302.1, read on the forward strand.
CTGGCTGAACTGGGCCAGGGCCCGCCCCTGGCCGAGGGCATCCGCGCGGACATCAGCCTGGAAGGCCCGCCGGGCCTGCGCGCCTGGGCGCTCGAGCCGACTGGCGAACGCCGCCAGGAACTGCCGGTCGAGGAGGTCGGCGGCGGATTGCTGCTCCGCACGGGACCGCAGTACAGGACGCTCTGGTACGAACTCGGGACGGAGTGAGGGCGCCGATCCGGGGTGCGCGTCCGCACTGCTGGAGGAGTGGAGGCGGGGGAAAAAGTCCGCCATCGTCACTCATCCGGTTCCATCAGGGCGTTGGTCCAGGCCAGGCGGCCTCGCTCGTCCTCGATCTCCACGCGCAGGTAAGCGTGCTCGCCGGCGACCTCGAACTCGCCGCCCGTCACCAGCCCGCCGTTGCCGGGGTGGACCCGCGCGCCCCAGGCCGTGTTGTCCGTCAGGCGGATCATGCTCACCGGGCTGGTGCGCACCTCGATGCGCCCGTCCTGCACGCGGATACTCTCAAAGAGCGGCCCCTGGGTGGAGTAGAAGTTCCCCGCCTTGATGGAATCGAGGATGTCGCGCCGAGTCAGGGCGGGCGCGGAGACCATTATCCAGCCGGCGTCCCACGGCTCATTGCCGTTCAGGTGGGCGTCGTCCGCGCTGATGCCGAGCGTGCGCGGGTTCGCTTCCAGCATGCGGTCCCAATGGTAGACGCTCAGCGACTTGCCGTTCAGGTAGTGGCAGATGTGGTTGTAGACCTCCAGCCCGTCGAACCCGTGCCGGAGAGCGTCCGCTACCGTGTTGCCCGTCCAGCAGGGGTGCGCCAGCACGACGACGGCGCCGGCCTGCTTCAGGTGCGCGACCTGTTCGCCGAAGGGGACCTCGTCCAGCAGTGTCCCGTCGTAGCCGAGGCCGACCGCGTGGAACCACATTCCGGTCTCGTCGGTGCCGTCTATCTCGACGCCGTTCAGGGCCAGCAGCGGCAGGTCGGGCAGGCCCTCGATGTCCGCGACGTGCCCGTGGTCGGTGATGAAGAGGAAGTCATACCCACGCCCGGCGTACATCTCCGCCACGGTGCGGTAGTCCTTGCCGCCGTCGGAGCAGGTCGTGTGGACGTGCGTGTTGCCCTTGAACCAGGGGCCGTCTGTGTTGTACCGATTCGGAACGGGTCTCATCAGGCTGTTTCCACGAGGGGTGAGTTAGCCGGCCCACCGCCCGGGCCGGGAAAACGCATAGCATACCCGGGGGTCCCGCCTTCCACAAGCGACCGGGCTGCACCACCTGCGCCGGGGTCAATGCCCCCTGTTGACCCTCGCACTCGCCCCCGCCCTTGCCGTCGCACTCGCTCTCGCCCTCGCCCTCGAGCCCCGCACCTCCCCAGTGGAGCCCGTGACCCATTGGCTGTGAGTACATCAGTGGGGGGGCCGTACGGTGTAGCTTTGACGACAGTGGGGCGGACCCCTATACTGGCGAGGCCCCGAAGCTGGCGAGGTACGGCATAGATGACCTGGCGGGCGTTCCTGATCGGACTGGTCGCGGTTGCCCTGATCGCGGCGGTGACCCCGTACAACGACTTCGACAAGGGGAACACGTTCCTCACGGGCAACCACTTCCCGGCGGGCGCCGTCGCCATCCTGCTGGTGCTGACGCTGGCCGTGAACGTGGGTCTGAAGCTCATGCGCCGCTCGTGGGCGATGCGGCAGAGCGAGCTGATGCTGGTCTGGTGCATGATGGTGGTCTCGTGCACGGTGCCGGCCAGCGGGCTGATGCGCTACTCGTTCTCGATCCCGGCCGCCCCGGCGTATTACGCGGCCCGCGCCGACCTGCCCTACGAAGAGCACGTGCTCAAGGAGGTGCCTCGCGACCTGGTCTTGACCAAGGACCCCAAGTCGGTGGCCGCGAAGAGGTTCTTCGAGGGGACGCCGACCGGCGAGAAGCTGGGCATCCCCTGGCGGCCCTGGCTGCGGCCCATGCTGGCCTGGGGGGTGTTCACGCTGCTGTTCTACGCCGCCACGTTCTTCGTGGGCGGCATGCTGCGCAAGCAGTGGGTGGACTCGGAGCGGCTGATCTTCCCCCTGGCCCGCGTGCCGCTGGAGTTCACCGAAGACGCCGGCGAGGCGAGCCTGCTGCCCGCCGTCGTGCGCAACAAGGGGTTCGTGGTCGGGGTCATCGTCACGCTGCTCTTCGCCTTCATCCGCAGTGCTCCCGTTATTACCGGCGCGGACCAGGGCTGGCGGCCGGACCTGAAGATCCAGGACGTGCTGTGGGGGACGCCGCTCCAGTCCCTGGACCTGTGGTCGGGTTTCATCTATCCGATCGCGATCGGTTTCGCCTTCCTGGTGCCGAGCGACATCTCGCTGAGCATCTGGTTCTTCTTCATCTTCACTCGCATCCAGTTGCAGGTGGCCTACTGGATAGGGCAGCCGATTCAGGGAAGCACCTGGGGGCCTTTCATGGCCTGGCAGCAGGCCGGCTCCTATATCGTGTTCGTGCTGATGATGCTGTGGGCCGCCCGACGGCATCTGGGGGCGGTGTTCCGGAAGGCGGTCGGGCTCGACAGGAGCATTGACGACTCCGCCGAGCCGATAAGCTACCGGCTTGGCTTCTGGGGGTTTGTGGTCTCGTTCATCGCCATGGCGGCCTGGTTCACCTGGTATGGGATGAACTTCTTCGTCGCTCTGCTCTTGCTGGCCCTGATGTTCACGCTGGTGCTGGGCCTTGCGCGGCTGATATCGCAGGGCGGCGTCTTCTTCGTGCAGCAGAGGTGGCAGCCGCCCGACCTGGTTCACAGCATCAGCGGGGGCAGGGCATTCGGCGCGGCGGCCGCAGTGGTGGCCCAGATGCAGAACGCCATCTTCATCTTCGATGCGCGCGAGATCCTCAGCGGCCACGCCATGAACGCCCTGCGCATCGCCTCGGTCTTCAAGAAGCACCGGCGCTTCTTCCTTCCGGCCATGTTCGCCGCGCTGCTTGTGTCCATGCTGGTCTGCGCCTGGGCCACGCTGGACACCTACTACCGGATCGGCGGCTACAACATCGCCAACCCCTGGGGGACGACGGCGCACCCCAAGGAGACGTTCACCAAGGCGCACCGGATGATCGCCGTCCCGGGACAGACGGCGGACCCCCGCTACGGGCCGATGGCGCTCGGGGCGACGATCATGTTCTTCGTGACGTTCATGAGGGGCCGCTTCTACTGGTGGCCGCTCCATTCGCTGGGTTTCCTGGTGGCGGCGAGCTACGCCGCGCACACGCTCTGGTTCTCGTTCCTGCTCGGCTGGCTCACGAAGGTGCTGACGCTGAAGTTCGCCGGCGGCGGCATGCTCAGGGTGTTGCGCAGTTTCTTCCTCGGGGTGATAATCGCCGAGTCGTTCGTCATCGCCGTCTCCACCGTGCTCGGCCTGGCCGGCATAAAACTGGGCTTCATCTTCCTGCCGGAGTAGCCGTTCGCTCTCTATGGGAGGGGACCGCCTTGAACGTTCTCGTTCTCGTTCTCGTGCTCGTGCCCCTGCTCGGAGGACCTCCACGCAGATGACCTGGCGCGCTTTCATCATCGGCATCTTCGGGGTCCTCGGGCTCTGTCTGCTCGTCCCCATCAATGACTACGCCGTGGGCAACACCTACCTGACGGGCACCCACTTCCCGGTCGGGGTGTTCTTCTTCCTGCTGGTGCTGACCCTCCTGGTCAACGGCGTCATCAAGCTGGTGCGGTCCGGCTGGGCGCTCAG
>JAUVVP010000129.1 GCA_030604585.1 Planctomycetota bacterium
AGCTCCCTGTGGTTGACCGACCGCGCCTCCACGCGCACGGTCCACTGCTCGCACTGGACCTCGGCGGAGCCGAAACCGGTCATGCTCCTAATCATTCTGAGCCGACTCTCCAGGCTCTGGGGTGCTGCCTTCCTGCGGCAGGGCGGGCGCCTCCGGAGCTGTCGGCGCCTCAGCAGGCGGCTCTCCTGGGGGTTCCACGCCGAAGTCAAGCAAGGGGGCCTCCTTCGCCGGCGGCGGCGGGGGAATCAGCCCCCCCTTGGCCGGTCGGCTTAATCCCATCCGCGCCACAAGCATGGTGATGAATACGAACAGTCCCAGCATCACGTAAGTGGCCTTTGCTATCGGCGTGGCCGAGTGCGTCCCCAACAGGGAATCCGCGCCCAACCCGCCCAGAGAGGCGGCCAGTCCGCCGCCCCGCCCGCTCTGGAGCAGTATGGCAAGCACCGCCATCACGCCGGTGATCACCACGTAGGCCACCAGCAGCCGCCGCCAGCCAAGGGCATAGAACAACAGCGCCAGCGCGAAGAACGAGCCGATGATGGCGCCCTTCCTCAGTTGCTTTCGCAGTTCTTCAGGTTCCATATTATCGCTTCCGTCCTGGCTTGCCGCCTTATTTGCTCACCGCGCAGGCGGCGCGGATGATGCCGGCGAAGGCGTCCGCCTTCAAGCTCGCCCCGCCGACGAGAGCGCCGTCCACGTTCGGCATGGCCATCAGGTCCGTCGCGTTCTCCGGCTTGACGCTCCCGCCGTACTGGATGATGGTCCGCTCGGCCAGCTCGGCGCTGTAGATGCCCGCCAGCAGGCCGCGCAGGATCCCGTGCACCTCCTCCGCCTGTTCGCGAGTGGCCGTCCGCCCGGTGCCGATGGCCCAGACGGGCTCGTAGGCCATCGTCACCTCGGCCATCTGCGCCGCGCTCACGCCCTCCAGGGCCGCCCTGAGTTGCCCGGAGACGACATCCTCGGTCTCGCCTGCCTCACGCTGCTCCAACCTCTCACCCAGACACAGGATCGGCTTCAGGCCGAACTCCAGCGCCCTGAGCACCTTGGCGTTGATGACCCCGTCGCCCTCGCCCAGGACGTGCCGTCTCTCGGAGTGGCCCAGGATGACGTAACGGCAGCCGACGTCGAGCAGCATCGGCCCGGCCACCTCGCCCGTGTAAGCCCCTTCCGACTCGGTGTACATGTTCTGCGCGCCTACGCCGATGGCGCTCCCCGCCAGGGCGTCCGCGACGGCTTTCAGGTAGACGAACGGCGGGCAGACCGCCAGGCGGACTGCCTCCAGGTCGCCGAACTCCGCCTTGAGCGCTTCGGCCAGCTCGATCCCCTGCCGGCCGTTCAGGTTCATCTTCCAGTTCCCGGCCACGAACAACTGTCTCATGGTCAGCCAACCCGTAGTGTGAGGTAGGCAATGCCGAACCGGGCCGCTGAGCGGGGCCCGCGCGGCCTTCAGCCACTGCAGCGCGGGAATGCGCCGAGAACCTTGAAGGACAGGCACTCGGCCTCCATCTCGTCCAGGGCCTTGCGGATCTCTTCCTGTTCGGGGTGCCCGAGGAAATCAATGAAGAAGTAGTACTGCCAGGGAGCACTGGGCGAAGGGAAGGACTCGATCTTGGTCATGTTGATGCCGTGCTCCTTGATGGGGGCCAGCAGGTCGTGCAGTGCGCCCACCTTGTCGCGGGCGCTGCACAGGACGGCGGTCTTGTCGTCGCCGGTCGGGTGGCTCATGTGCGTGCCCAACACAAAGAAGCGCGTCACGTTGTGCGCGTAGTCCTCGATGCGGTCATGGAGCACGCGCAACCCGTGTATCTGGGCCAGGCTCGCGTTGCCGATGGCCGCAGCGCCCGGCTCGGCGACGGCCCTCTCGGCCGCGATGCTGGTGCTGGAGGTGTCCTGGACCTCAACGCCGGGCATGTGCTCCTGCAGCCAGCGGCGCGTCTGCCCCAACACCTCGGCGCGGCTGTAGACCTTCCGGACCTCCTCGGGCGGGCACTTGGCCATCAGGGCGTGATGGATCTCCACCACTATCTCCGCGCAGACCTTCAGCGGGCTGTCAAGGAACCGCGTCAGGGTCTCGTGAATGCCGCCTCCGGTGGAGTTTTCCACCGGCACGACGCCGTAGTCAACCCGGCCCCGCTCCACCTCGTCGAAGACCTCGTCCATGGTGGCGACCGGGGCATACTGCACCGAGTCGCCGAAGTTGGCGCGGGACGCCGCGTGTGTGAAGGTGCCCTCGGGGCCGAGGTAGGCGACCTTCAGCGGCTTCTCCAGCCCGAGGCACCCGCTCATGATCTCCCGGTAGACGGCCGTCAGGCACGAGTCCGGCAGCGGCCCCTCGTTGAAGGCCGAGATGTTCTTGTAGACGGCCTGCTGGCGGGCCGGCACGTAAAGCGCCTCGTTCCCTTGCTCCTTCAGCTTGCCGATCTCGCAGGCCAGTCGGGCCCGCTCGTTGATCAGGCGCACGATCCGGGCGTCAAGCTCGTCTACGTTCTTGCGCAGCTCCGGCAGTTCCATACCGATAGTTTCAGCGCAGGAAGGGCAGGGAAAACCGGCGAAACATGACCCCGGACCGGCGATACGGACACACAACCCTCTCAAGCTTATAGCATTTTCGCCTTTATGTCAACCGAAATCAGCTTGTTTGCCTGGACACGGTGACCCCCTGACGGTGAGAACGGCTTGCAGCCGCCCCCCCGGAGAGATGGCTCCAAACTCGCGGCGCCGGTCGCGGGCAACGCCGAATGGGGGGTTGTCAGTTGATAGCGAACCATGGATCGTTCATAGTTAGCGCTCAATCGTCATCCGTGAACGCCGATCGGGAGATCATGTGGGTGAGACGACAAGCCGCCGCCGCAGTCATCCTGGCCGGCTGGCTGCTGGCCGCGGTTGCCGCCGACCCCCGGCCCGAGGAGACCGAAGCGCCGCCCGCAAGGGTCGAGTACGGCGAGCCGCGGAAGCTGTGCGAGCTGGCCGATCAACGGGTCGACGAGAGCAGCGGGCTTGCCTGCTCGCGGCGCACCAGCGGCGTGTTCTGGACGCACAACGATTCGGGCGACCGGCCGCGCATCTTCGCCTTCAACCGCAGGGGCGAGGACCTCGGGACCTTCAGGGTCCTCGGAGCGGCCGCGCTCGACTGGGAGGACATGGCGTCGGTCAGGCTGGGCGAGAAGCCCTATCTGCTCTGCGCCGATACTGGCGACAACGCGCGCAGACGTAAGACGGCCACGGTCTACCTTGTCGAGGAGCCTGCTCTGGGCAAGGACGGCGAGCCGCCCAGGGGCGCCGTCGGGGCGGCCCAAGCCATCCACTTCACATACGAGGACGGCCCGCAGAACTGCGAAGCGGTCGCCATTGACGCGACCGAGGGCGTCCTCTACCTGGTCACCAAGACGGTCGTCGTAGAGAGCAAGGTCTATGCGCTTCCGCTGCCGGGCAAGACGAGGGACGGCCCCCCGGTGGCGAAGGTGATCGCCCGCCTGAAGGCCCGCCCCGCCACGGCGATGGACATCTCGCCGGACGGGCTGCGCGCCGTTGTCCTTACTTACGGCCACGCTTTCGAGTACGTGCGCACGCGGCAAGAGACGTGGACGGACGCCTTCTCGCGAGAGCCCCGGCTGATCGCCATGCCCACGCGTGCGCTGGGCGAGTCCATCTGCTACGGCCCGGACGGCAAGACGCTCTACCTGACAAGCGAAGGGCTCCCGACGCCGCTGTGGGAGGTGCCCGTGGCGGGGCGGTAACGGTCAACGGATGAGTCCTGCCGTCCGTTGACCCGGCGGGGACGGACGAACTACACTCCGTGGTGGCCCTGCCGGTTGTCGGAAGCCGGCGGGGTCAAGAACAGGGGCACGAGAACGCGCAAGCGATGAATGAGACTGTACTTACGGTAGGGGTCTTTGCGCTGGTCTACCTGCGGCTTGTTGTCAGCCGCGCGCACCGGGCCAAGGCCATCTGGGTGGGGATCGGGGTGTTGTGCCTGGTGCCGCTGCTGCTGCGAATGGACCCCATCCTCGTGCCCGCCGACCTGTTCGCCTTCGAGAGGGGGAGCTGGGCGGCGATCAACTGGAACGTGATCGGCATCTTCTCCGGCACGATGCTGGTGGCCGGGGTGCTTATCTACAGCGGCGTGCCGGCGCTCTGTGCCGACCTGCTGATCGAACGCAGCCGCAACGTGGGCTCGGCCATACTCTGGGTGTGCATCTTCGCCAGCGCCATCAGCGTCGTGGCGGACAACACGGCCACCGTGCTGATAGTCGCCCCGATAGCGCTTGCCCTGGCCAAGAAGCTGAAAGTCTCCGCCGCCCCGTTCATCATCGGGCTGGCGGTGTCCTCGAACCTTCAGGGCACGGCCACGCTGATAGGCGACCCGCCGAGCATGATCCTGGCCGGCCATTTCCGGCTGAACTTCAACGATTTCTTCTGGTATGGCGGGCGGCCGGGCATCTTCTTCGCCGTCCAGGTGGGCGCGGTGGCCGGGTTCGTGGTGCTGTGGTTGCTGTTCCGGCGCTATGAGCAGCCCGTCGTGCAGATGGAGGCCGAGAAGCCGAAGAGTTGGTTCCCCCTCGTGGTGCTGGTGCTGATGGTATGCGGGCTGGCAGCGGCCTCGTGGGTGGACCCGAACTTCGTCTGGTTCGGCGCCGCCAACTGCCTGCTGGCCGCCGCGCTCGTCATGGGATGGCTCTTCCGCCGCGAGCGCCGGAGCGCGCTCAATCTGCTGAAGTCCTTCGACACGAGCACGCTGTTCTTCCTGATGGGCGTGTTCATGATGGTCTATGCGCTGAAGAGGAGCGGCGCGATCGCGGCCGCCGCCGGATGGCTTGGCGGCGCGACCGGCGGCCACGTGCTGGGGGCCTTTGCGCTGGTCGTGGTGTGCAGCATGCTGTTGAGCGCCTTCATTGACAACATCCCCTACGTGGCCGCCATGCTGCCGCTGGTGGACGCGCTCGGCGGCGACATGGGCCTCGGCCCGACGAACATGGTCCTGCCGTTCGGGCTGCTCATCGGCTCCTGCCTGGGGGGCAACATCACGCCCATCGGCGCTTCGGCCAACGTGGTGGCCTACGGGCTGCTGAACAGGACGGAGGGGGAGGGCGTCAGCTTCCTGGGGTTCGTGAAGATAGGGCTGCCGTTCACGCTGGCGGCCGTGGCGGCGGGCTCGGCCTTCCTCTGGGTGACCTGGATGTGGTTCTGAGGCGTGCTGTGCAGCGGCGCTTGCTTTGTATTCCCGGCGTTCATGGTTTATCATGGCCGCCCGAACTCGAGACAAGAGGAACAGGTACCGTGCCGCGCGCCGTACAGATCAAGAAGGGCAACGTGATAACGTGGCGGGACCAGCTCTGGCGGGTCGTTAGCACCCAGCAGACCTTCATCGGGAAAAGGGGCGCTTACTTCCAGATGAAGCTGCAGAACCTGGACGACGGCCACGTCGAAACCGAGAGGTTCAGCTCCGACCAGGACGTGGAGAAGGCCTTCCTCGAGACCCGCCGCATGCAGTACCTCTACCAGGACGGCCCCGGCTACGTATTCATGGACCCCGGCGCGGGGGACCAGATACACCTGGGCGAGCAGACCCTCCGCGACATCCTGCCCTACCTGGCTTATAACGCCGAGGTGGAGGTGCAGCTTCACGAGGGCAAGGCCATTTCGGTGGAGCTGCCGGCCAGCGTCGTGCTGGAGGTGACGAAGACCGAGCCGGCGGTCCGGGGCGATACGGCCACGGCCGTCACCAAGCCGGCCGAGGTGGAGACGGGGCTCGTGGTCAAGGTGCCCGGCCACATCAAGACCGGCGACAGGATTCAGGTGGACACGCGCACGGGGGAGTTCCTGGGTCGGGCGTAGCCGCCGGGCCAGGTGCATTCCGACGAAGGGGGGACGGCCCGCCATGCGGGGAGACGGCGCGGGTGCAAAGGCTGCCTTCTCGGACCTGTACGGGCGCCTGCTGCGTGAGTTCGCCGCACAGATAGGCGAGAAGGAGTCCGCCTACGGCGGGGCCGGCCGCAGCGTGCGGGAGGAGATCGTGCGCTGCGTATGGTTCGGGGGCCACTTCAGCGGCGAGGGGCTGGCCACCGACGACGGCCGACGCCTGGAGACGCTCTCGCCCGGCTGGTGGAACGTCGAGGGCGGGCCGGACTTCGTGCGGGCCGAGTTCCTGCTGGAGGGCCAGGGCCGCCTCGTCGGCGACGTCGAGGTCCACACCCTTGCCTCGTCCTGGTACTCGCACGGCCACCACGAGCAGCCCGAGTATGACGACG
>JAUVVP010000042.1 GCA_030604585.1 Planctomycetota bacterium
CAACCGCCGTCGGCGTGGTCGTGGCGGTCGAGAACCTCGGCGGTCACGGCACCACGGGCGGCATAGTAAGTCCCTAGCCAGACGGCTCTGCATGCGGCCGCGCGGAGCGCCGTCGGCGCGCTGTAAGGTCCCGGGCCTTTCCGAACGGGAAGAAGCCGCCGGCGGTGCCCGTGCCGGCCCAAGGGGAGAACGATGTACAGAGCGGCGGCGTTGTTGCTGCTGGGCGGCGTTGTCTGGGGCTGCAGCCACCTCGACTTCGACATGGACTCCAGTGAGCCCGCCTGGGGCGAAGCCTACCTGGAAGAAGAAGGGGCGGGCGAATACCTGCGGATGGAACGGCTGGCCAAGGCCCTGGCCACCTGGGAAAAGGAACGAGGGGAGTCGCCTGCCGACTACCTCCTCGGCACCGGCGACGTGCTCGAGGTGAGCATCTTCGCCCTGGAGGTCCCCGACCAGTTAACGGTCTTGACCCGCACCGTTTCACGCCATGGTTTCATCACCTTGCCGTGGGCGGGCAACGTCCGGGCGAGCGGACTGAGTGCCTCGCAGTTGGAGGAGCGCGTCAAAGGCGCCTACGCGGGCACATACCTGAAACAGCCGCAAGTGACCGTCCACGTCGCCGGGTACCGCAGCGCGCCCGTCGTCGTGACGGGAGCCGTCTACAAGCCGGGGCTCTTTTTCCTCACCGCCAACAGAAGCACCGTGCTGGAGTGCCTCGCCATGGCCGGAGGCCTGACGATCACCGCCGGCGAAAACGCCCTCATCGTCCACGGCGGCAACAGCCTTCCTCTGACCTCCAGCGACGGCAGCCCTGCCGACGAAAGCGCACGGAGGGCGGCCGCCTCACTGGCCGACCCCGAGCGCACGACTACCCCCGTCGATCTGAAGGAATTGATCGACGAGGGGAACATGCTCCTCAACCTGACAGTGAGGGGCGGTGACGTGCTCATTGTCCCGCCGAGGGTCAACAACTACATCTACGTCCTCGGCTACGTGCGTCGGCCGGGAGCCTACAGGCTGGACGAGGCGAGCCGGCTGGACGCCCTGCGGGCAGTGGCCCTGGGCGGCGGTCTGGCAACCATTGCCCGACCGTCGAATTCCTTCCTGATCAGGAAAACGAGCGAGAGGCAGACAGCCATACCGGTGAACCTGAAGAAGATCGCGCGCGGCGAGCTGCCGCCGCTGTTGCTCGAACCTGGCGACACGCTGATTGTCGGCACGACTACGTTCGGACGTATGACGGAGTTCCTCGCACCCAGCATGGGTGCAACCGTTTCGGCCTCGGCCGCGGTGAGTCCATAGCAGGCTGCGTGCCGAGGACCGCCGGACGGCAGAGCACACATGGGATGCAAATATGAACAGCAAAGGAATGGGGCGCAGCGCGCCGGATAGTCAGGCAGAGGCCGGCCGCAGAACAGCCAGCCCGGAGCTGAAGCAGTACGTGGGCATACTGCGCCGCCGCATCTGGGCGGTGCTGACCGCCTTCGTCATCGTCGTTACCCTCGGGACGGTGCACGCCTTCAAGGCGACCCCCATGTTCCTGGGCCAGGCCAAGGTCCTCATCGAGAAACAGACCCCGCACGTGATGGACTTCGAGGACGTGGTGGAGTTGGAGGTGCGCGACCGCAACTACTACAAGACCCAGGAGGAACTGCTGCGAAGCCGCACCGTCCTGCAGAAGGCCCTTGAAGCGCCCGGAATGCGCGAGCTCTTCGAAGGGGACGCCGGGGGCACAGCCACCTCGTCGCTGCTGAGCGAGATCAGGCGGACCGTCTCCGCCCTGCTGGGCACTCCCCCCGCCCGGCCGCCCGAGCCCTGGCAGAGACTGCGCACGGTAATCAGCGTCGAGCAGATGCGCAACACCCACCTGCTGGCCATCAGCGTGGAGAACCCGGACCCGGCCCGCGCCGCCCGGATCGCCAACGCGGTGGCCGGCTCGTTCCAACGCTACCACCTGGAGCGCAAGTTGGCCGTCAGCAACGAAGCCTTCGCCTTCCTGCAAGACCAGACCGAAGAACAGCAGCAGAAGCTCATCGAAGCGGAGAACACGCTCCAGCGCTTCCGTGAGCAGGTCAAGATCGTCTCACTGGATGTCGGGGACACGGGCAACCCGGTGCTGGTGCGGCTCAGAAGGTTGAACGCGGAACTCACCCAGGCGCAGTTGAGGCGCATAGCCCTTGAGGCCGAACTCAAGGTCGTGGAGGAAGCCGTCAGCGCCGACGATGAGAAGCTCCTGTCCGGCAACGACAGCCTCCTTTCCCTGCCGCAGGTGCGGGCCGATCCCACGGTGGCCGCAATCCGGGCCGGCCTTGTGGACGCCGAGAAGGAAGCGATGGCCCTTGCGGACACCTACGGGCCGGACCATCCCCAACTGCGGGCGGCCGAGGCCAAGGTGGACTTGCTGCGCTCAAAGCTGCGGGAAGCTCTGGGCCAGATTGCCAGTTCGCTCGCCCCGCAGTTGGAGACGCTCGGCGGCCGGGAGCAGGAACTCCACAGCCAATACGAGACGCAGAACCAGCTCGCGCTCGAGCTGGCCAGGCACTCGCTCATCTATGGCCGTCTCCAGAACGAGGTCGCGCGCCAGCGCCGGCTCTTCGACGTACTGGTGGAACGAATGCGGGAGGTGGACCTGACCACGGGCTATACCAAGACCAACGTTGAAGTGGTCGAAGCCGCTGAGATAGCCAGGCTGCCCATCAGGCCGAGGAAAGTCCGGCTGGTCGTCACGTCGGTCATAATGGGGCTGCTGCTGGGCATCGCTCTGGCCTTCTTCTTCGAGTACATGGACGACACGATCAAGACGCCCGAGGACCTGGAAGACCGGGTCGGGGTGCCCGTGCTGGGCTTTGTCCCCGCAATGAACACCAAGGGAACGGCAGCCGAGAGCTTTGCCCACCGGGGGATGGTCAGCGCGCTGGAGCCCAGTTCGTCCGTGACGGAGGCATACCGCAACATCCGCACCAGCCTGTTCTTCTCCGCTCCGCCGGAGGAGGCCAGAGCATTGGTGATCACGTCAGGAGGCCCGGGCGACGGCAAGACGACAACGGCCGCCAACCTGGCCCTCGTCATCGCCCAGAGCGGCAAGCGTGTGCTGCTTGTGGATGCGGACTTCCGGCGTCCCATGCTGCACAACGTCTTCCGCATCAGGTCGCGCACCGGCGTCACTACCGTCCTGGTGGGCGAGGCAAGCCTCGAAGAGGCCGTGCGGCAGCCCTGCAACAACGGCAAACCGATAGACAACCTGGACGTCCTGATCGCCGGACCCAAGCCGCCCAACCCCGCCGAACTCCTCGATTCGGAACGCATGCGGCAGCTGCTCGAAGAGGCACGCCAGAAGTACGACCGCGTGCTGGTGGACACGCCCCCCGTGCTGTTCGTCACCGACGCAAGCATCCTCGGCGCCATAAGCGACGGCGTCATCATGGTGGTGAAATCCGCCAAGAACACCCGGTCGCTGGCCACCCGTGCCCGCGAGCAGCTTGAGGGCGTCAACGCCCGCATCCTCGGGGGCATCCTGAACGACGTGCGCGTGTCCCACCTGGGCTACTACTACTCGGACTACTACTATCACGGGTATTCCCGATACTACCGTGATTACGACAGCGCTTACTACTCCGGCAAGGGCGGCGACAGATAGGAACGGCGCCGCCCAGCGGCAGTTCCGCCCACCGTCCAGATTGATCGGCCCGGCAGATGGCTTTGGACCTCCGCATGGTTGACATCCACGCCCACCTCCTCCCCGGGCTGGACGACGGCCCGACGAGCACGGGCGAGGCCCTGCGGATGTGCGAACTCTACGTGGCGGAGGGCGTGAGCACGGTCGTTGCGACGCCGCATCAGTTGGACCATCGTTTCAACGTCCCTCCCGTTGCGGTGCGCGAGGCGGTGGACGAGCTTTCCGAGGCTTGTGGGCGGCGCGGACTGGAGCTGGAGATCCTTCCCGGTGGCGACGTCAGGCTCCAGCCGGAGCTTCTGCACGCGTTGGAAGCCCGCGAGGTGCTGACCCTGGCCGACGCCGGCGCCTACCTGCTGCTGGAGCTGCCCCCCTTGATAGTGCCCAGCATCAACGGCCTGGTCTTCGAGCTTGCCTTGCGGGGGATCACCCCCGTGCTGAGCCATCCCGAACGTAACCTCGAACTGTGGCGCAAGCCGCACCGACTGGCCGAATTGGTCGAACACGGCTGCCTGGTGCAGATAACGGCCGGTTCCCTTCTGGGTGCATTTGGCCGGCCGGCTCGACAGGCCGCAGAGCGCTTCCTGAAGGCGGGGCTGGTCCACGTCGTGGCCACCGATGCCCATGCGGCCGATGGGCCTCGTGCGCCGGCACTGAAGCGGGCTGCAAATCGGCTGGCCTCCCTGGCAGGCGGGCAGACGGCGCGCAGCCTGCTGTGGGAGAACCCGAAGAGGATCATTAGCACTGAAGGCCCTGAGCCCGAAGCGGCCACCCGGCCCCCGGCAGATGAAGACGCCACCAGAGCTTGCGACTCCACTCCCTCAAAGACATCCGGCTGACAATGCCCAGAAGCGATCAAACGCGGGACGCACTCCGCGGCATGGCACGGGGAAGTGCCGTCACTGCGGTGGTGCTGTCCCCGTGGCTCTTCGGCGCCGCGGAGCCCTGGGCCTATCTGCTGATCTGCCTGATGGTGGGGGCGGGCGTGGCTCTCTGGCTCCTCTCGCTGATCGGCGACCCATATCCGATCGTGCGCGCCCCCGGGCTGACGGTGGCCCTGGCGGCCTTTCTGGGCTTCGCATTGCTACAGATGCTGCCCCTGCCCTATCGTCTGGTCAAGGCGGTCAGCCCCGTCTCGGCGGAAGCGCAGTCCGCTCGCAGTCGGGTCTTCGAGCAGGCAGGGGTTGGGCAGTTCATGCCGCCGGGGCTCCAGGAGGGGCCGCACCTGGCGACGCTTTCGGCGTCGGCAGCCGGCACCCGCCGCAGCTTCTACCTGCTGACGGCCTATGTTGGCCTCTTTCTGGTCTCGGCCAACACATTCACGGACTGGCCGCAGATGCGCAGGGGCGCCTCAGTCGTTGCCGCCGTCGGTTTCGTGATGGTGGTCTTCGCGCTGGCGCAGAAGTTCTCCGGCACGGACAGCATCTACTGGTTCCACAAACCCCGCTACGGGGGCGACATCTTCGGCCCCTTCACCAATCGCAATCACTTCGGCGGCCACATCAACATGACCTTCGGCCTCACCTTCGGCCTGCTGATGGCGGCCAGCCGCAGGGCGGCACTTGGGAAGCTGTCCACGTGGCGCGAGAAGATGGCATGGCTCTCCACCGCGGGGGCAAGCCGGATCACACTGTTGGCCTTCGCCCTGGGGCTGATGGGCGCCGCCGTGTGCGTGTCGCTCTCGCGGGGCGCGATAACCAGCCTGGCCGCCTCGCTGGGCATCGTGGGCGTCGTGGGCGCGCTGCACGGCGGCATGCCTCAACGGGGTCACCTGATGGCCGCCGTCGCCCTGCTGATCCTGGCCGCCCTGCTGTGGCTCGGATGGCGACCCGTGGTGGACAGGCTGGACACTCTGGCCCAGGTGGCCAGGCATCCATTGGCCGAGGCCCGCACCACCGCCACGTTAGGCACGCTGCGTGTCTTCTGCGCGGGCCCTTTGTTCGGGTGCGGCTTCGGCAGCTTCCAGCACGTCTTCCCGGCCTTCCAGAGCCCCAGCATCCAGATCGGCCGGTGGCTGCACGCTCACAACGATTACGCCCAACTGCTGGCTGAGGGCGGCATCGTCGGAGCCCTGCTCGTCGTAGTGGCGGGCTGCCTGTTCGCGGTCACCGTCGGACGGCGCTTCGCGACTGCCCCGGCTGACGGCAGGGCCATGGTCGCCGGCCTCGCCGTGGGCATCCTGGCCATCGGGCTGCACAGCCTTTTCGACTACAGCTTGCACAAACCGGCCAACGCCCTGCTGCTGGCTGCAATATGTGGGATGTGTGTCGCTGCCGTCCATCTGCCCGACGGGGGCAGGAGGGAGCATGGCGAGGGAAACAGGAATAAACGAAAGAGACGAACGCAGAAGAGACGGCCGCCGGAGGGTGCCGACGCCTGAGCAGGCCCGGGGAGCGTTCGCGCACCTGGTGGTCCGCGCGGCTGCGGTGGCCCTCCTCGCCCTTCTGGCCACACTGAGCCTTGGGGAAGTGGGCGAGCTGAGGGGCGAGATGGCCTTCGCGCGCTTCTACAGGCTGTTGCGGCTTGCCAACATCTCCGAAGGGTCGGGGCGCCCCATGGAGCTGGCGACGGCCGTGCAGAGCGCGTCCGCCGAGGCCGAGCTGGTGATGACGTTCAGCAGGAGGAATCCCGAGGCCCTGCGGCTGATCGCCGCTGCGTACCTATCCTGGTCCGAGAGCCCCACGCTGGACCCGATGCTGCGTCTGCGCCTGGGCGAGAAGGCGGTCGCAGCCGCAGCGCTGGCTGCGCGCGCAGCACCGAGCGACTACGAGACCTGGCTCTGGCTGGCGCGGGCACAGACTTCCATCGGCCTGTGGGAGCAGGCACAGGTGTGCCTGCGGCGCGCCCGGGCCCTGGCACCGCCGGGGATGGAGCTTCGGATCTACCCCGAGCCGGCATGACCAGGCCGGCGCGCTGGCGCTGCGCCAGCCGGCCGCAGTGAGACGGGCAGGACCAACGCGTGTGACCGAGGTGGCGACTGACATGCGGGACGAGAGGCACTGGCACGCCGTGCACACCCGCAGCAGGCACGAGAAGGCGGTGGCCGGGCTGCTGGACGGGAACGGCGTCGAGCGGTTCCTGCCACTCAGGCGTGTGCTGAGCCGATGGGCGGACCGCAGGAAATGGGTGGAGAAGCCCCTCTTCCCGGGCTACCTGTTCGTGCACGTCTCCCGGGAACAGCTCCCCACGGTCCGGAGCACGCGGGGTGTGGCGCGCCTGTTGGGTCCGGAGCCTTTCCGGCCGAGCATCGTGCCGGACGCCGAGGTGGAGAGCATCCGCAGCCTGGTCGCCAGCGGTGTTCGCGTGGCCCCCTGGCCGTATCTGAAGCCGGGGCAGTTGGTGCGCGTCATAGACGGCCCGCTGCGCGGTATCCAGGGCACGCTGATCCGCAAAGGCCGTCGTCACCTGCTGGTCATATCGGTCAACCTGCTCGGACGTTCGGTGGCCGCTGAGGTGGCTGCCGGCGCCGTCCGAGCTTGCCGTATGCAGGAAGCACAAGTGTAAGTCTCGTGGAGTGGGGAAGTTACGGCAACAGGCTGCTGTAACTGAGAGGAATCTGGTGCGCCGAGACATGGTAAGAACCCGTTGTCGGTGGTGGGGAACCCCCTCAGATGACCACGTGTCTCGTCGCCTTTGGGCTGGCGCTGTTGGTTGGGCTGGTCGCCACGCTGGCGGTCCGCAAGGTTGCCCTTCGCCTGGGAGTTGTCGACAGGCCTGACGAGTTCCGTAAGGTCAACCAGCGCGAGGTGCCCCTGCTGGGCGGCATCGCCATCTACGTTGGCTTTGCCACGCCCGTAGCTCTCTGCTTCTTCCACCGCAACGTCGTCACCGAGCATCTGTATCAACGCCCTGTGGAGCTTGCGGCGCTGATGGCGGGCGCCGCCATGGTCCTGGCCATGGGCGTTATTGATGACGCGTGGGGTCTGCCCGCGCGCTGGAAGCTGATCGTCCAGGCCGCTGCCGCCAGCGTTGCCTTCGCTGGCGGCTTTTCTATTGGCCTGGTCAGTAATCCCTTCGGCGAACCGGTGGCGCTGGGCCTGCTCAGCCTGCCGGTCACCCTGTTCTGGTTCCTCGGCTGCATGAACGCCGTCAACCTGCTGGACGGCCTTGATGGACTGGCCGCCGGGGTCTGCCTGTTCGCCAGCGTGACGCTGTTCCTGGTGAGTCTGCTGTTCGGCCACGTGCTGACCATGCTGCTGATGGCGTGCCTGAGCGGGGCCATTCTGGGCTTCCTGCTGTTCAACTTCCATCCTGCCAGCGTGTTCCTCGGGGACTCGGGCAGCATGGTGCTGGGCTTCCTGGTCGGGGCGTTGTCCTTGTGGGGGGCACGCAAGGCCGAAGCGACCGTCGCCTTGCTGATCCCGTGCATCGCGCTCGGACTGCCGATATTCGACACCGTCCTGGCAATCGTGCGGCGCTGGCTGCGAAGGCTCCCGATCGCGGCCCCTGACCGCCGTCACGTCCACCACGTCCTCCTCTCGAAGGGGCTGAGCCACCGCCAGGCCGTCCTGGTCCTGTACGTGGCGTGCGTGGTCCTGGGCGGCGCCGCCCTGCTGGTCACGGCCGGTCGCAACGAGCTGACCCTTCTTGTGCTCGGCTCCCTGGCCATCCTCGCATTCGTTTGCGTGCGCGTTTTCGGTGGCATGCAATTCCTCGACCTTTGGGGCAGGCTGGCGGGCGAGTGGACGCGAAGGCACCGGGCGGCGGAGGCCAAGATCTCGGTCGAGAGGGCCATCTCCAGGATGCAGGCGGTAACCAGCACCAATGCACTCTGGCGCGCCTTCTGTGCGGGGCTGGAGGGACTGGACCTCGACTTCGCCGTGCTGCAGCTTTTCGCCATCGGCGAGTCCCGCCCGCACGTGCTCACCTGGCCCGAAGGCCGGGACCCGGCACCCGAACGCCACGCGAGCAAACCCGAGAGCTGGTCGGCGCGCCTGAGGGTGCAGAGCAACGGCCGCACCTTTGGAGAACTGGAACTGGGCAAGTGCATTGAGGGCGGCCTGCTGCTGTCCGATGCACCCGAACTGGTGGACCGACTCAAGCGGGAGATGGGCACGAACATGGAACGTCTGTCCGCGCTGAACGTGGAAGACGCGGCGGCCCCGCCTCGAGCCGCGGTGGCTTAGCGGGGCGGGCCGCATCCGCACTCACACCATTCGGAGCAATGGAGAGACAACTCAACAACGCAGGCGCACGGCCGGGGACGGTGGCAACCCGGGGGGCCGTGCCGGCGGACCCCACGCCGACGGAGACGGCACGGTCGCCCGGCGCCCGGAACCGCCCTCCCCTCGCCACCCCGGAGCGTGCGGCGATGCAAGAGCTCCCTCTCACGGTCATCGAAGCCCGCTGGCGGTGGCGCCTGCTGGACCTGAAAGAACTGATCCGCTACCGCGACCTCTTCTACTTCCTCACCTGGCGCGACATCGCCATCCGCTACAAGCAGACGGTCCTGGGCGCCCTCTGGGCCATCCTTCAGCCGCTCCTGAGCATGGTAGTGTTCACGATCTTCTTTGGCCGCCTGGCCGGCCTCGACCAGCAGACCGGCGGCATCCCCTATCCGATCTTCGTCTACGCGGGCCTGCTGCCCTGGACGCTCTTCGCGCAGTCCGTCGGCCGC
>JAUVVP010000271.1 GCA_030604585.1 Planctomycetota bacterium
CCGGAGGCAGGGACCCGATCAAGACGTGGGCGCGCGCCTGCACCGTCATCCCCGACTTCGTCGGGCATACTTTCCTGGTGCACAACGGCAAGTCCTTCGAGAGGGTGTTCGTCACCGAGGATATGGTGGGACACAAGCTGGGCGAGTTCGCCCCGACCAGGATGTTCCGCGGCCACGGCGGCCGACGGCGGTAGTGGGGTAGCGTTCGCGTGTGGACACTGAGCGAGTTCGGTGGTCATGGGTTTCTGAGCAGGCGAGACTGAGCGATGGAGTTCGTTGCCAGGCACAGGTATGCGCCGCTTGCCGCCCAAAAGGCCCGGCTGGTGATCGACCTGGTCAGGGGCAAGCACGTTAACGACGCCCTTCAGGTGCTGCGCGCCACGCCGAAGAGGGCCTCCTACTTCATAGACAAGGTGCTGCGCTCGGCGATGGCCAACGCCGACCAGAGCCTGGAGGCCGACATGGAGGCGCTCAGGGTCGCCCGGGCATGGGTGGACGAAGGGCCGGATAAGGGGCCGGCGCACAGGAAGTGGCGCGCCCGCGCCCGCGGCCGGGCCACCATCATCCGCAGCCGCTCGTGCCACATCAATATCGTTCTAGACGACGCGCAGTAGCAGGAGGGCTCATGGGACAGAAAGTTCGGCCGACCAGCTTGAGAATCGGCATCACGGAGGACTGGCGTTCCCATTGGTTTGCCAACAAGAAGATGTTTGGTGAGTATCTGGTCGAGGACCAGAAGATACGCACCTATATCAAACACCACTACTACTACGCCGGCATCTCGAAGGTCGTGATACGGCGCATCAGAGGCCGGGTGCACCTGACCGTCCACTGCGCCAGGCCGGGCCTGATCATCGGCCGCAGGGGCGTTGAGGTCGAGCGGCTGAAGAACGGGCTGGAGGAGCTGACCACCGGCGAGGTCGAGATCGGCATCGAGGAGGTCAGCAACGCGCAGCTCGACGCCCAGTTGGTGGCCGAGGACGTGGCGCAGCAGATCGAGCGCCGCACCTCGTTCCGCCGGGCCATCCGCCGCTCGGTCGAGATGACGATGACGGCCGGCGCCGTGGGCGTGAAGGTCCAGTTGGCCGGCCGCTTGGGTGGCTCGGAGATGGCCCGACGCGAGAAGGCCCAGATGGGCAGCTTTCCGCTCCATACGCTGCGGGCGCAGATCGACTACGGGTTCACCGAGGCAAGGACAAAGTACGGAAACATCGGCGTGAAAGTCTGGATCAACCGGGGCCTGCTCGCCCCGGGCGAGAGGATAGGCGACGTGAAGGAGCGCGAAGATGCCCCTAATGCCTAAGAGGGTCAAGCACCGCAAGTTCCAGCGCGGAAAGCTCAAGGGCAAGGCGAGCCGCGGCAACCGCGTCGTCTTCGGCGACTACGGGCTCCAGGCCCTCCAGCGCGGCTGGATCACGGCCGAACAGATAGAGGCCGGGCGACTGGCCGTCATGCACTTCCTGCGCCACGAAGGGAAGCTGACCATCCGCATCTTCCCCCACAAGAGCGTTACGGCCACCGCTGCCGAGACCCGCATGGGCAAGGGCAAGGGCGAGGTGGCCCACTGGGTGGCCGAGGTGAAGCCCGGCACCATCCTCTAGGAGATCGGCGGAGAGCCGGAAGAGCTCGCCGTGGCCACCCTTGCGCGGGTCGCCCACCAGATGCCGATCAAGACGAGGCTGGCCCACCGGAGGGTCCACGTATGAGGGCGAAGGAACTGCGGGGAACGGACCCGGACGAACTGCGCCGGGAGCTGGAGCAGCTCCGGCGCGAGATGTTCGACCTCAGGTTCCAGTGGCAGGCCGAGGAGAGCCCCGACAGCAGCAGGCGCCGCCGCCTCCGAAGGGACATCGCCAGGTACATGACCGTGCTTCGCGAGGTGCAGCTTCAGCAGGAGACGCCGGCCGGCAGCACCGACTGAGCTTCTCAGGCCCCAGTTTCTCGGGACGCGATAATGACCGAAGAGCCGAAGACGCAGAGAAGAAGGCTGCGCGGCGTTGTCAAGAGCGACAAGATGGACAAGACCATCACCGTCACGGTGGAACGCCTTGTCCAGGACCGCCGCTACGGCAAGTACGTGCGCCGCAAGAGCACCTTCATGGCCCACAACCCGCATGACCACGCCAGGTCCGGCGACCTGGTGGAGATCGAGAGTACCAGGCCCCTGTCCAGGAGGAAGCGCTGGCGCCTGGTGCGCGTGCTGCGCCGGGCGGCCGCCGTGGCCACGGCCGGGCCGGAAGCCCCTAACGCTGAAGCGACCCCGTAGCCGGAGCGCCCGCGGAGAAGCGGTGCCATGATCACCGAACAGACGGTTCTGGACGTTGCGGACAACACGGGCGCCCGCGCCGTGCGCTGCTTCAAGGTGCTGGGAGGCAGCCGGCACGCCTACGCCGGCGTCGGCGACGTGGTGGTCGGCAGCGTCATCAAGGTCATCCCCGGCAGCGACGTTGAAAGGGGAGAGGTCGTCAGGGGCGTCATCGTCCGCACCAAGGCGCCGATCCGCAGACAGGACGGCAGCTACGTGCGTTTCGACCGCAACGCCATCGTGCTGCTTCAGCCGGACGGCAACCCGAGGGGCACCAGGATCTTCGGCGCCATCCCGCGGGAGCTGCGCTATAGGAACTACATGCGCATCATCAGCCTGGCGGCAGAAGTCGTCTGAGAAGGGCAGAGAACCGATGAGACCCAAACTACACGTGCGGCGCGGCGACACGGTTGAAGTGGTCACCGGCAACGCCCGAGGCCAGCGGGGCCGGGTGCTCAGGAGCATACCCGAGAAGGGAAGGGTGGTGGTCGAGGGCGTCAACCTGGTCTGGAAGCACATGCGCCGCAGCAGGGAGCACCCCCGCGGCGGCAGGATACAGATCGAAGCGCCCATGCACGCCTCGAACGTGATGCTGCTCTGACCCAGCAGGGATTGCTCCAGGCACGACAAGCCCGTTCGCGCCAAGCAGGTGGTGCGCGGGGACGGGACAAAGGTGCGCGCCTGCGTCAAGTGCGGCACGGAGATACCAAAGGCGGAATGATGCGCGGACGCCTTCCAGAACTGAACTGCAAGAGCCGAGCATGAGTGACACAGCCGAGACAGCCACTGAAGAGGCCCAGGCAGCGCCGCGGCTGAAGACCCACTTCGAGGAGCAGATCGTGCTGCGCCTGATGGAGCGGTTCGACCTGAAGAACCGAATGGCCGTGCCGCGGCTCCAGAAGGTGGCGCTGAACATGGGCGTTGGTGAGGCCGTCAGCGACCAGAACGCCATGGCCGATGCCGTCGCAACGCTGCGGGGCATCACCGGCCAGCAGCCCGTGGTGACGCGCGCCCGGCGCAGCGTGGCCGGCTTCCACGTGCGCGAGGGGATGCCGCTCGGCTGCAAGGTCACCCTGCGGGGCAAGCGCATGTACGAGTTCCTGGACCGCCTCATCAGCGTCGTGCTGCCGCGCGTGCGCGATTTCCGCGGCCTGTCACGCAGCGCCTTCGACGGCACGGGCAACTACACCCTCGGCATCGTGGAAAGCGCCGTCTTCCCCGAGCTGGACCTCGACAAGCTGAAGAACATCTTCGGGCTCGACGTCACCATCGTCACCACTGCGCGCACCGATCAGGAAGGCTTCGAGCTGTTGAGTTTGCTGGGAATGCCGTTTCAGCAGTAGGGCCGGGGAGCGCCTCGGCCGACGCGGGAGCGGCTGGAGTAAGAGGCTTCAAGTTGTTCTTGTCAGAAAGTCCTAACAGGTTCTGAGATGGCTCGCAAAGCCCTGATAGAGAGATCGCTTCGCAGTCCGAAATACTCCACGCGGCAGCGCAACCGCTGCCGGCTGTGTGGGCGGCCCAGGGGCTACATGCGGAAGTTCCGCATCTGCCGCATCTGCTTCCGCACTCTGGCCAGCAAGGCCGAGATACCCGGCGTGACGAAGGCCAGTTGGTAGAGAGGCCGGCCGCCGACAGCCTGTTGCACGCCGCCCCGCAACAGAAGAGGCTACATACCATGATGACGGACCCGATAGCCGACATGCTCACCCGTCTTCGCAACGCACTGCGCGTGGGGCATAAGACGGTGGAAATGCCGTCCTCGACGTTGAAGGAACGGATCGCCCGCGTGCTGGTCTCGGAGGGCTTCATCGAAGACTACCAGGTCGTGGGTGAGCCGCCGCGCAAGCTGCTGAAGGTATACCTCAAGTACGGCCCGTTGGGCGAAGAGGTCATTCGTGAGATCAACAGGGTCTCCAAGCCCGGACGCCGCGTCTACAAGGCGGTCGGGGAGTTGGGCCACCTGCGCAACGGTCTGGGCATCTGGATCGTCTCGACCAATCAGGGCGTGCTGAGCGACCGCCAGTGCCGCCGGCTCAAAGTGGGCGGGGAGGTCCTCTGCTCCGTGTTCTGAGCCCGCCGGCCTGGCCGCAGGGAGGAAGGCATAGAAGATGTC
>JAUVVP010000010.1 GCA_030604585.1 Planctomycetota bacterium
CAAGGCCGGAATTCCTTACGTGCTCCAGCCCGTCGGCGCCCTGGAGCCCTGGCGACTGCGGCAGAAGTTCCTGAAGAAAAGGCTCTATCTCGGCCTGGTTGCCAAGAGGATGATGGAGGGCTCCGCCTGTCTGAAAGCCTCGTCGCCGGCGGAAGTCGAGAGCTTTCGCAGGACGGACTACAAGGGCCCGATCACGATGATCCCGGGCGGGATAGACCCGGCCGCATTCTCGGACCTGCCATCGCCCGCCGAAGCGGAAGAGCAGTGGCCGACCCTGAGAGGAAGGCCTACCGTGCTCTTCCTGTCACGTATTGCTCCTGAGAAGGGTCTGGATCAGCTCATTCCGGCCTGGGCCGAGCTGACCGCGGCCGACGGTTATTCGGACGCCGTCCTGGTGATAGCGGGTCCGGACAACAAAGGCTACGGGGCCCGGGTGAAAGCGGATGTGGAACGGCGCGGCGTCAGCTCGAAGGTGCTTTTTGTGGGCATGGTGCGGGGCAGGAGGAAGCTGGCCCTCTATTGCAGAGCGGAGGTGTTCGTCCTGCCCTCTCACGCAGAGAACTTCGGCATAGTCGTGCCGGAAGCCCTCGCCTGCGGAACACCGGTCATTACCACCACGGGCACTCCGTGGAAGGAGGTAGAGGATGTCGGCGCCGGCCGATGGATCGAGCCCGAGCAAGGTGCAATCCGCCAGGCCCTTCGGGAGCTGCTGGACATGTCGGAGGAGGACCGCCGCAAGATGGGCCAGAGGGGCCGACGGCACGTGTTGGCGAACTACGCGTGGGAGACGGCCGCCCGCAAGCTCATCACCGTATACGACTGCATCCTGAACGGGAGAGAGGTCCCCCTCCATCCGGAACCCGCACCTGGCCGCGGGTGTTCCCGGCCGGCCTCACCCGAGTCCTGCAAAGGTCTCTGATACGGGACAGTTCCAGATGCTTGCCCAGTTGCGAAAGAGCGCCGTAGTGCGCAAGTCCGTTGCCCTGGTCCAGCAGATACCCAGGGCCGTGAGCTACTGCCTTGCGACTCCGAGTGAGTATCGCAGGCGACCGCCCACGGTGTGCAATTCGTTTCCGAAGAGCGGCACACACCTGCTGGCGCAGATCCTCCAGGCCTTCCCGTGCGTGGTGGACTACGGCCGGTTCGTGGCGTCCATGCCTTCCATCACCTTCAGAGAGGCCCGCAAGCGAACCTTGCTGAGCAAGATATCATCAACGGTGCCCGGAGAACTCATCAGGGCGCACTTGTTCTACGATCCGGAATTCGCGCGGCTGTTGGAACGAAGGAACGCCGTCCACGTCTTCATCTATCGCGACCCGCGGGACGTCGTCATTTCCGAGGCCCACTACCTGACCCACATGAACAGGTGGCATCGGCTGCACCGCTATTTCAGGAAGCTGACGTCAGAGGATGCGCGCATTTCCTTCTCGATACTCGGCGCCACAGGTGCCCGGTTTCCCTACGACTACCCCGACGTCGGCCGGCGTTTCAAGCGGTACGAGGGATGGCTCGACGACGGCAATGTCTTCGCGGTCAGATTCGAGGAGCTCGTTTCGGAACAACGGCGTGCCGTCGTCGCGAGGATGGCGGCCTTCTACGCGGAGCGCTCTGCCCTTGATTGGGACGCAGACGAAATCGTTGAACGGGCCGTCAGCAGTATCGACCCGAAGAAGGCCCACACCTACAGAAAGGGAGAAGCCGGCGGTTGGAGGCAAGTCCTTACCGAAAGCCACCGAGAAGCGATCAAGAGCGTGGCCGGGGACCTGCTGATCAGGCTCGGCTACGAGCAGGACTTCAACTGGTGAGCTGACGGGGACTGACGGCACGCATACTCGTTCGTCACTCCGGTGGCTATGCTTCCGGCGTCCACGTGAGCCGTTCCCTGGCTACGCGTGGTCGCCCTGAGACCTGATCTGCTCCAACACGTGGCCCCTCAGCCCAGGCCGCAGCGCTGAAGTGGAGCAAGGCAGACAGTCTCGGATTCACGTATTGGCTGCTGAATGAGGACCTGCATCGTGCGCATCCTGGTCCACGACTACCCCGGGCATCCCTTTCAGGTGCAGTTGAGCCGCAGCCTGGCCGGGCGCGGACATGATGTGCTGCACGTGTATTCCGGCTCGGTTCAGTCACCCAGGGGGGCGCTGCTCAGGCGCGAGAGTGACCCTGCGAGCTTCAGCATAACCGAGCTTCGCCTGCCGAAGCCCGTGAGGCAGCACTCGTTCGTCCAGAGGCGGATGCAGGAGATCGCGTATGGCAAGCTATTGGCGGGAACGGTGGACGCGGTCGGCCCGGACGTAGTGCTCTGTTCCAACACGCCACTGGAAGCCCAGGCGATCCTCATGAAGCAATGCCGGAGGCGCGGCGTGAGGTTCGTTTTCTGGGTCCAGGACCTCAGAGGGATTGCCGCTCAGAGAATCCTGCGAGAGAGGATACCCGTGCTGGGCCGGCCGGTGGGCTGGTACTTCGTGCGCCTGGAGCGGTCGCTACTCAGGAAGAGCGACCGGATCGTGGCTATTACGGAGGACTTCTGTCCGCTGCTGAGCAGATGGGGCGTTCCCAGGGACGCGGTGCACGGGATCCACAACTGGGCGCCGCTGGAGGAGATCCCAGTGCAAGCCAGGGACAACCCCTGGTCGGAGAGGCACGGCCTGAGCGGCAAGCTCTGCATCCTCTACTCCGGAACGCTCGGGATGAAGCACAACCCCGAGCTGCTGCTCCGGCTTGCCGCGCGCTTCGAGGCCGACGAGGCCGTCCGGGTGGTTGTGGTCTCAGAGGGGGCCGGCGCCGACTGGCTTCAAGAGCAGAAGCAGAAGTTGGGGCTCGGGGGTCTTCTGCTGCTGCCTTACCAGCCCTTCGAGGTGCTTGCTCAGGTGCTTGGCTCAGCGGACGTCCTGGTGGCGATCCTGGAGCCGGAGGCGGGCACTTTCTCAGTGCCTTCGAAGGTGCTGACGTACCTCTGCGCGGGGCGGCCGTTGCTCCTGTCCGTGCCGCCGGAGAACCTCGCGGTGCGGATTGTGATGGAAAGCGAGGCGGGCCTCGTAGTGGCTCCCATGGATGGCGACGCCCTTGTCAGGGCCGCAGAATCGCTGGTAAGCGAACCGCGCCTGCGCGACAGGCTTGGCCGCAACGGTCGAGCCTATGCAGAGGCGAACTTCGACATAGAGGCAATAACCGACAGGTTCGAGGAGGTGCTCCGCATGTAGCCAAACGCCACCGGGGACGGACAGGCGCGTGGTTCTTGACTGGGATTGCCACACTGTTAAAATGCGTTGACCTCACGAAGTTGGCTTCACCTGTCCTTAAGAGGCAACAGGATTTCGGTCAGGGAGGAGCAGAAACGGGCGCTTGTCACCGGAGCCGGGGGTTTCATCGGGAGTCACCTGGTGGACTTCCTGGCCGCAAAGGGCTACTGGGTCCGGGGCGTTGATATCAAGAGGCCCGAGTTCCTGAGCCCTGCGGCCGATGAGTTCCTGATGCTGGACCTGCGTCGGTGGGAGAACTGCCTGGAGGCGACCGAAGGCATTAACCAGGTCTATAACCTGGCCGCCAACATGGGGGGGATCGGCTTCATTGAGACGGTGCACGCTGAGGTCATGCACGACAACGTGCTGATCAATGCCCACATGCTGGAAGCGGCCAGGCAGAACGGCGTGCGGAGGTCCTTCTTCTCCTCGTCGGCCTGCGTCTATCCCACTTACAGGCAAGAGGAGCCCGACATCCCGGGCCTCAGAGAGGACCAGGCGTACCCCGCCGATCCCGACAATGAGTACGGTTGGGAGAAGCTCTATGCCGAAAGGCTGTGCGGGGCCTACAGTCGCGAGTACGGCTTGGAGACGCGTGTGGCCAGACTGCACAACATCTACGGGCCTCATGGCACGTGGAGGGGCGGCCGCGAGAAAGCGCCGGCCGCAATATGTCGTAAGGTAGCCGAAGCTCCGGACGGGGGGACAATTGACATCTGGGGCGACGGCAAGCAGACCCGCTCGTTCTGCTACATTGATGACTGCCTGGAGGGCATTTACCGGCTGATGCGTTCCGACTTCGGCGAGCCCCTGAACATCGGATCGGACGAGATGGTCACCATCAACGAACTGACCGACATTGTGATCGAGCTTTCAGGGAAGAGCCTGGGCAAGCAGTACCTGGCGGACAAGCCTCAAGGCGTGCGCGGTCGCAACTCCGACAACACGCTGATCAAGGACGTCCTGGGGTGGGCGCCTTCGACCTCCCTGCGAGAAGGGATGGCCAGGACATATCCGTGGATTGAGCGGCAGGTTCTCCAGCAGGCCGGCGCGGCCGCGTGACAGACAGCAACCCGAACCCGGCGGCGAGCTAGTAGTCCGCCCTGGCCTGCTGGCCCCGCGCGTGGTCAACTCGTCCAGGCCTTGAGCACCTCGACCGACTCCGCGATCACGCGCTCGAAGCTCCCGCCTGACCGAATGGCCTCCCCGGAGTACTCCAGCGTGACGTTTCCCCTGAAGCCGCTGCCCAGCAGCGTCTGCACGTAGTCGCGCAAGCGGTCCGATTGCAGGGAGATAAGGCTGTGGTCGCGACCCGCCACCACGTCGTGCAGGTGCACGCCCTCCACACGGCGCAGGAACTCCACCGGCGGCCGCTCCGCCTGCCCGTGGCGCTCAACGCTCAGAAGGTAATGCCCCGTGTCCCAGCAGATGCCCAGGTCCGTGCCTGCTGCCACCTCGAGGAGCTCCGCATAGGTGTCGCCGATGCGTAAGACCCTCTCCCCCGGTGTCGGCGGGACCTGATGCTCGACCACCGGTTGGGCCTGCGGGTGTAGCGCGACGGCACATTCGGCCAGGGCGACGAAGAAGTCCTGCGACCGGGTCAGCAGCCTGCGCCGGGCGGCGGCGAGGTCCTCCGTGTCGGGCTCGTACGCCCATTCGGCCGGGTGAAGCACCAAGGCGACCGGTCCGCCGGATATCGAGCCGGCGGTCGAAGCCGCCGCCAGCACCGACTCGACGGCGCCTGCCGATTCTGCTGTCTCGCCGAATACGGCCGGGTTCTCCGGCCCCTCGAGGTAAGGGTGCAGCGCGACGCCCAGGCCGCATTCCGCGCAGGCAGCGGCCTCCCGGCGGATGAGCAAGACCTCATCCTGCTCTTTGCAGGCGCCGACGCCGAACTCGAAGTAGTCGAACCCGCGGCGTCGCAGAAGATCGTAGACCTCCCCCTTCGCGGGGGGCAGTTGGCCGCGCATCTGCTGCTCACGCCAGCCCAGGGACAGCTTGAAGCCGAGGGAAAAGGGAACATCGTTCATAGCACGTGTTGAGCGCATCTTCAAGGAGGAGACCGAACTCTTCCCAGGCGGACCACTGGAGGCCGGGAGCCGGCTCTGGACAACCCATTGCAGCAGCCCCTCATCGCCGCCGGCCGCCGAGGCGCCACACAAAACGGGACGGCAACTCGTGCCGTCCCGCATCTGTGTCGCTGCTAAGGAGTGCGGCTTGGCTGCTGAAAAGCCGCCGGCCGCGCCCTAACTAAGGCGTGGGATCCCAGTCGAAGCCCGGTCCGTAATACCAGTCGTCGTCCTGAAGGTTGTCTTCGCGGTCGATGAAGTTGCCCAGATTACAGTCTTCCCTTTCGTCGTAGTCCCAGTCAGCCGCCAGGTTCCGCCAGTTGTCGTCCATGTAGATGTCCGAGTCCTGCAGGACCGGGTAGCCGAAGGTGTGGTCCATCAGAGCGCGGTTGGGCGTGACGCCGTCGTCGTCCATCCGAATGAACTCGACGTGGCCGTCGTAGAACAGAAGCACGTTGCCATATTCGTGATTGGCGATATCCTCCGCCGTGAAGAAGACGCCGGGATTTGCCAGCTCCCATTCCGCCCGTTCATAGGCCAGGTCAGGACCGTCCCCGTAGACGACCCGGCTCGGCCGTGCGTTGCCGGGCACGTGCGGGTCGATCAGGTAGTCGGGATCATTCGTGTCGGTGAGTTCGGTCTCGAACCGGAAATCGTCCGTGTCGAGATTGTCGTCCAGGTCAATGATGTCTGTGGGCGCGAAGAAGAACGGGGCCTCGTTGTCCTCCCGGATCGTCAGGATGACATCGTGTTCCGTGGCCGGACATCTGAACAGGTCCTGCGTCTCCACATAGTCAGGATAGAGCCGCGCTATGCTCAGGGAGGAATCGTATGCGCGGCCCTCATCCGAGCCATCCGCGTGACCGGTCGGATACGACCATGTCGGCATCCTGTTGCGGTTGTCGCCGCGGTACATCATGATGGCCAGCCCCGTCTGCTTCTCGTTATTGATGCAGGAGACCTTGTAAGCTTCTTGGCGGGCTCTGGCGAGCGCAGGCATCAGCAGCCCCGCCAGGATGGCGATGATGGCTATGACGACCAGCATCTCGATTAGTGTGAAGGCCTTCTTCATCGTGCACCTCCCCGACCATTAAGGATGATGATGACAACTCTGTCACATTCCTTACTATAAGGAATGCAACCCCCATGTCAAGGGAGAAAACGGCTCCTGCTGCTCGGACGGCACCCCAGAAGGCTTTTGACGGTCTTACCGGCCCCTTTTGAGGGGTTCGCAGGCAGCCAGGGCCGCTTCTCGATCGGCCTGGGGCCCCCCTGAGAGGTCGTCCCCTCACCTCGAACCCCCCGAGGGCCTTAGAAGAAGTTGGGAGCACCACGCGGCCCGATCTCCTGCCGAGGCGCCCACGGGCCCGGATGAGTTCCCCCGTGCGGGCAGCTTGTGTTTTGCAGGGAAACGCCCTCATGCTATAATGCGGGTGACCGTGGGGGCCCTTCTCAGCGCGAGGTATGTCGAGTCCCCGGCGGCGCATTCGACCCCTTCGGGACGGCCGTTCTGACGGCTCAGCCCCCCTCTCCTTCGGAGAGACAGCAGTATGCCCGCTCCTTTTCCCCCGCACAGAGGACGGGACGGCAAACAGCCGGACGCCGGACCGCCGGAGCAGCGGAAGAAGCGCTTCAGGCTGCCCATCTGGTACTTCGTGGCAGCCATTCTGCTGTTGCTGCTGTTCCGATGGGCCGCCTCCGGTGTACGCTACGAGCAGATCAGCTACGGGCGGTTCCTCACCCTTCTGGAACAGGACAGGGTGCGCAGCGCATTCTTGAGCACCGACAAGGTCCGCGGCGAGTACGTGGATACGGAGGCCGACGGCACGACGAGAGGATTCGTGGCCACGCTCGCCCCGAATGACGATGCCCTGCCGGGGCTCATGCAGCAGAAGCTGGGTGAGGACTGGGACGTGAAGAAATCCTGGTTGGAGAGCCCCCTGCTCTACTGGATCCTGCCCATAGCCCTGATCATCATCTTCTGGCGACTGCTGCTCAGTCGCAGCAGCGCCATCAGCAGCGTGATGGACTTCGGCCAGAGCCGGGCAAGCACCATCGCCCAGAAAGACGTCGGCGTCACATTCGACGACGTGGCCGGCATCGAGGAGTGCAAGCAAGAGCTGCAGGAAGTGGTCGAGTTCCTCCAGAACCCCTCGAAGTTCACGCGCCTGGGCGGCCGCATTCCGAAGGGAGTGCTGCTGATCGGGCCGCCGGGCACGGGCAAGACCTTGCTGGCCAAGGCAGTGGCCGGCGAGGCCGGAGTGACCTTCTTCAGCCTGAGCGGCTCGGACTTCGTGGAGATGTTCGTCGGCGTGGGCGCCGCCCGGGTCAGGGACCTGTTCAACCAGGCGGCCAAAAGCGCCCCGAGCATCATCTTCATTGATGAGCTGGACGCCCTGGGCAAGACCCGGGGGGCCGGGCTGATGGGCGGCCACGACGAGAGGGAGCAGACGCTGAACGCGCTGCTGGTGCAGATGGACGGCTTCATGACCCAGAAGACCGTCATCCTGCTGGCGGCGACGAATCGGCCCGAGATGCTCGACCCCGCCCTCTTGCGCCCCGGCCGCTTCGACAGGCACGTCGTCGTTCCGCCGCCCGACCTGCACGACCGCAACGAGATCCTGCGCGTGCACACAGCCAACGTCAAGCTGGCCGAGACGGTGGACCTGGGAAGGCTGGCGGCCATGACGCCGGGCTTCGTCGGCGCCGACCTGGCCAACCTGGTCAATGAGGCAACGCTGCTGGCGGCCCGGCGCGGCAAAGACGAAGTGTCCACCAAGGACTTCGAAGATTCGATCGATCGCGTGGTGGCGGGCCTGGAGAAGCGCAGCCGCCTGATAAACAAGGAGGAGAAGGACGTGGTCGCCCACCATGAGGCCGGCCACGCGCTGCTGGCCTGCCTTCTGCCGGGAGCCGACCCCGTCCGCAAGGTCTCGATGATACCGCGAGGGATCGCCGCCCTCGGCTACACGATGCAGATGCCCACCGAGGACCGCTACTTGCTCAAGAAAGGCGAGCTGCTCGACCGCCTCGCCGTGCTGCTCGGGGGCCGGTCGGCCGAGGAGGTCATCTTCCAGGAGGTCTCGACGGGCGCACAGAACGACCTGCAGAAGGCGACGGAACTGGCACGGGAGATGGTAGCCGAGTTCGGCATGAGTGAAGAGCTCGGCCCGCTCTCCTATTCCCGCCGCAGCGGCCTGCCGGGCATGCCCGACTTCCCGGTCAGCAACCCCTGGAGCGAGCAGACCGCGCGCCAGATAGACCAGGCAGTCCGTTCCTTCGTTGACGGCGCTCATGAGCGCGCTACGGGACTGCTCAAAGAGCACAGGCAGGCACTCGAGGCCCTGGCCTCATCGTTGAAGCAGAAGGAAGTGATCGACGAGGACGAATTGCAGGAGATCCTCGTCGGCCACGGCATCCGGATCGACAAGAAGGCGAGCAGAAGGGCCGAAGCCGCCGAGGAAGGCCCCGCGCCGCCGCAGGCGGCGGCTACGGAGGTTGCACCGGACCACTCCGCCGAGCCCTCTGCCGAGCACGGGTCCGACCAGCGCGCGTGAACCGGTCGGCCGCTCGGACATCGGACAGGGCATCCCGCTCTGTCGAGGACCTGAACATGGAGGAAGAAACTGTGCAGCCGCAAGGGGCGGAGGGGAACGCCCGGCCGCCGCAGGCTCCCGCAGGAGGCGGCATCAGCCGGGCTCGCAAGATACGCCTAATCGTGCTCATCTGCATCCTGCTGGTGCTCACCGTGATTACGGTGTTGTACAACGTAAAGCTGAACCGGCAAGAAAAGGCCCGCGTCCAGGCCCTTGCCACCGCGCTGGCGGAGCTGCGGGCGGTTATCAAAGGGCTGGACCCGCGGCTTCCGGACGAGGTGCTGGGGACCAGCTTCGTACAGGCTGATCTGCTCTATCGGCGCATTCAGGAACTCGACACCCGGAACCGGGACGCCGAACGGCTTGCCATCGCCCTCTGCTACGCCAGAGGGCATTTCGACCAGGGCCTGGAACGGTTCAACAGCCTTCCGGTCAAGGAGATAGCAGCCGAGATAGACGGGGCCGTGCGCCGTAAGGCGGCACATGCCCTCGACCCGTTCCAGGCGCTGGCGGCCGATCTGGCGGGCGCTGAGATACACGAAGATGGAAAGCAGTTCCTGCGTCAGTGCGGGTTCCTCTGGGGCCTGGCGCGGTCCATAACGGAGGGCGCAGTCGGCGAAAGGGACAAGGCCCTGCTGCTGTGCCGCTGGATGGCCCTGCACATGCTGCCCGAGGAGGGGGACACCGTGCCCGCCGACCCCTACCTGGCCGCCTGGCGAAGCCACGGCTCGGCCGCCGAACTCGCCTGGGCGTATGCCGAGCTGGCCAGGCAGGTCGGCGTGCGCTCTAAGGTGGCGGTGCTTCCCCCCGTGGAGTCGCAGGACGAATGGCAGCACCTGGTGCAGGTCTATCCGGGCGATGCGGAGCCCTTCCTGGTCAATCCGTTCCTGGGCATCCCGTTTCTCAACCCCGCGTCCGGCGAGCTTCTGTCGCTGGAGTCGCTGGCCGGGGACGCGGAGCCCTACGACGCCCTGCTCGGCCTGGCGGGTGGCGCCTCCGCTTACAAGGCGGAGCATTTCCGCGCCGCCGAGCTAAGGACGGCCCTCCACCCGTATGCCTGCTTCCCGCGCTTCATGGTGTTCGACCACTTGTTGTCCGGCCTGCCGGGGCGGCCGCAGGTTGCCTTCGATTTCGGGACACTGCCGGGCGACGAGGGTTTGGAGCTCTGGGAGAGGCCCGTCGAGGTCCTGAGGCAGATGCAGACGAGGCGCTACCGGGAGCTTCTGGCCAGGGCCAACAGGGCGCTCGACCTGGTCAGGCAGCCGCGTCTCTTGCAGTTGCGGGGGCACTATCAGGGCGCCGGCGCCCTCTACGATACAGTCACGGAGAGCCTGGCCAAGGCCCTGGCCGAGGCGGAGGTCGAGGAAGGCGCCGCCCTGCTGCGCGAGACGATCGAGCAGGCCGCCCTCTTCAGCGCGATGAATGCCTACGACAGCGGCCAGTGGCAGGAGGCCGAGGAGCAGTTGAGGCAGTATCTGGACGATTACCCCGCCGGACGCTGGCAGACCGTAGCAAGGCCGCTCCTGGCCGAGACACTCAGCCAGAGGGGGGCCGAGGCCGCAGACGCCCTCTGGCGCGACATGCCGGAGGCCCGCAAACTGTACGGCGCCCTGCGCCTGAAAGGACTGCTGCCGATGGCAGCGGTCCCCGGCACCGCCGTCTCGGGCGGGCCTTCAGCCGGCTCGGACAGCGGGACACCGGCGGAGTCTCGGTGAGGTCGCCAATGGACGGTCTGGAGCGCAGGGTACTTAGATTCATCCGCAGCCGGGGCCTGCTCAACGACGGGGACGTGGCCGTGGTCGCCCTCAGCGGCGGGCCGGACTCCGTCGCCCTCGTCCTCCTTCTCTCGGCGCTTACCGACGGCGGCGAACTCCCGCTCGAACTGTGCCTTGCCCACCTGAACCACGCCCTCCGCGGGGCCGAGGCGGACGCAGAAGAGGCGTTCTGCCGCGAGTTCGCCCGCGAACGTCGCCTGCCCATCGAGACCGAACGGGCGGACGTCCGCGCTGCGGCCCGGCGGCACGGCCGGTCCATCGAGGCCGCAGCCAGGGACGCCCGATATGCGTTCCTGGGCCGCGTGGCTCAGAAGGTGGGAGCCGCCGCCATTGCCACCGCCCACCACGCCGACGACGGGGCCGAGACCGTGCTGCTGCGCATCATCCGCGGCGCGGGCATAACGGGCCTCGGCGCGCTGGCCCCCGACCGGCCCCTGAGCCCCCTGAATCCGACCGTGCGCGTGGTCCGCCCGTTGCTCGAACTGCGGAAGGCCGAACTCGTGGCCTTCCTACGGGAGAAGGGACAGCCTTTCTGCGCCGACAGCTCGAACCTGGACACACGCTACACGCGCAACAGGATTCGACACGTCCTGATCCCTGCGCTGGAACGCGACTATCCGGCCTTCTCGGTCGGGTCGCCCTGCGCCCTCAACACGTCGGCGGTGGAGGCATCGCGCCTGTTCGAGGAGCTGCGCGATGCACGCTGGCCCGAGTTGTGCAGGCGGACGGGGCCGGCGGAGGTCCTTCTGGACTGCGCCGCCCTGGCGGACGCGCCTGCCTCCTTGAGGAAGGCGGCGGTGGCGCGCGCCCTGCGGCTTCTGGCCGGGCAGCGTGCACCTCCGGCCTTGCGGGCCGAGCACTACGAGAAGCTCGCCGCTCTCCCCCGGCAGCCCGTCGGAGCGCAGGTGTCGCTGCCGCGGGGCTTCTTCGCGCGCCGCGAACACGGGCTCATCTACTTCGCGCGCCGCGCTCGTCCGCTCAGTCTGCCGGAGCGAGAGCTGCCGGTGCCCGGCCTCGTCGAGCTACCGGAGGCGGGGATGCGCGTATCCTCCTTCACGCTTCCCGCCGGCGCTGTGGGGCCCCGAGAGGCCCTTGAGCGGGCCTCGGACTACGAGGTCTACCTTAGCCTTGATGCGCTCCCAATGCCGCTCAGCGTCAGGGGGAGGCGTCCGGGCGACAGGTTTCACCCGCTCGGGGCGGGAGGCTCCACACGGCTGAAGAAGTTCTTCATCGAACGTAAAGTGCCCCTTCACGAACGGGACAGGATACCCCTGGTGACGACGCACGCGGGCGAGATCGCCTGGGTGGTCGGTCATCGCATCGGGGAGCGGTTCAAGCTGCGGGGAACGGATTCGCCGGTGCTTCGGCTCAAGGCAAGCGGGGCGGAGGACCGGCAGAGCGGCTGACCCGTTTGCTTTTGTGCGAGCCCGTAGGATACGATATGTGACACTCTATGCCCCCTCTGTCGCCGTATGAGAACCTCGACCGCCATCAAGCTCATCATCGTTGGCCTCTTCGTGCTGGCCATCGGCGTCGCCATCAAGGTGGTGGGCCGTTACACGGACCCCGAGCGCATCCGCCAGGCGGTGCAGGCGGGCCTGGAGGGCGCCGTCGAAGGGCACGTGTCGGTCGCCTCCGCGCGGTTGGACTTCGCGGGCAAGCTCATCGCCGAGGGCATCGCGATCACCCCTCCCGGCCGGCAGGAGCCGGTATTTGCCTGCCCCAGGGTAGTCGTCGCTCTGGACATGTCCGAGATCCTGGCGCTGCGCACCGTTGTCAGGGAGGTCGTCCTGATCGGCCCTATCCTGAACCTTACCTACCTGGAGGAGTCAGGCGCCTGGAACTTCGAGGCCCTGCGGGCCCGGGGAGAGACGACGGGAGAACCGGCTGCCGGCGCGGCGCCTCCGGCCATAGTGCTTGAGAACGCAGCGGTGGTGGTGCAGGACGCCCGCCTGTTCGGGGACGACGCGCCGAGGGAGTATGCGGGGCTGTATCTCACGCTGAGGCCGGACCGTGCGGCGACGGGCAAGTGGCACGTGGAAGGCCGGGTCCAGGATGGGCCGCTGGCCGGCACACGGGTCTCCGGAGG
>JAUVVP010000084.1 GCA_030604585.1 Planctomycetota bacterium
AGGTGCGGGGCGCATCATCTGGACCGCGGCCATTGAAGTCGAACTGCGCTGGCGCCGCCTGTAACCCGGGCGGACCGGCCGGACCCGAACGGAGCAGACGAGAGAACGATTATGAGCGGACCCTCCGGAGATTGGCACCAGGCCCGACGGCGCCACCTGCGCGTCTGCCGGGAGGAGGTCTGGGGGCAGTGCCCGGACAACCCGGCCTGGCGCGCCGTCCCCATCTTCGGCGACGGCTTCAAGCTGAAAGCGGCCAACCCGCGCTTCCGCCCGGACACCCTCTACGGGGGTTATCGGAGCGCGGTCCAACTCAGCCACGTCCGCCGCGTCGCGGGGCTGCTGGTAACGCTGCCCTGGCCGGAGGCGGCCGCGCTGCTCCTGGAGATGGCGCTGGAACGCGACGGGGGCGCCCTGCGCAGTTACTGCATGGACTACTGCACACCGACCGATCCCCGCCGCTGCCTGGGTGTGATGGTGGACGGCCTGGACGTGATCGCCGCCGGCGGCGACGTGCGGTTCCGGTTTGCACTGCGGGCGAAGGCAGAGGAGGCCAACCCCACACTGACCGAAGAGGACTTCGACTACGCGGAGCTGAGCCCCGTGCCGTTTGTGTTCGGCCGCGCGACGATCAGCCTGGCGGGAACGCCGCTCTGCGACGTCGAAGCGCTGACGTTGGCCGTGCGGAATGACCTCTTGGACGGGCCGAACCGGGCAGGCGCCATCGCGTTCCTGGCAGCCGGCCGCCGCACCGTCGGCCTCGAACTCACAAAGCTGGACAACACCGATGCGCTCAACGCCGCCATCCGGGACGCGCAGGCGCTCAGCTTCCAGATGACGCTGACGCACCCGGACGGCCACAGCCTCGACGTGACCGTCCCGGCGCTTCATATCGAGGCGAGCGAGGAGACGGCCACGCCCGGCGAGCTGGCACACGCCGTGCCCCGCGGCGAAGCGGGCACCGACGCACAGGGCGACGATATCACTTACACGCTGAATCTGAACGCTTGACCTGCTGAAGGAGGGCGCGAAGTGAGAGAAGCAAATGCACCGTCGGCCGGCGGGCTGGAGCGCGTGCGCGACGCCTATCGGGAAACCGCCGAACAGGCGCACCGGGAACACGAGGCGCTGGCCTCGCTGCACGGGCTCTTGAGCCAGTTCGCCGAGGCCAGCCTCGCGCTCCACGGGCGGAACCTGGCCACCATCGAGGCGATGCGCAAAGACCTGGACCGCATGCGGCGGCAGCTCAAGCGCCTGACCGTCGCGCGCACGTAAACGAGAACTCGAAACCCGAGACCTGAAACGCGAAACGCGGGCGAAGCGAGCATGCCGGGATACTTCGCAGACGGGACGATGCACGTCGAGCTGGGCACGCACGCGTTCTTCACGCCCTCGGGCTACCGGCGCAACGTCGTGCTGGAGCCGCACGGCCGCGTCGCCCGCGTGCTGGACTCCGGCGGCGGCATCATCGAGATGGCCGTCACCGGCCAGGAGCTGCGCGCAAACCTGGGCGACGCCGAGCGCTATATCTACGAGCACTTCCACGCCCTGGCCGCGAGCGCGCCCGGCACCCTCGGCGTGGAAGACAACCTGGGCAACCGGGCAACCGCCGGGCAGGCCGTCTGCATCGGCGCTTCAGGGGCCGTGCATGCCTTCCGCTTCGCCGACATGCGCTTCGAGTTCTACGCCCCGGCGAAGGCTGCCGAGCCGGCCTGGGACAGCGTGCCGGCGGCGCCCGCCACGTATGCGGGCACGGGCACGCTCCAAAACTACGCAGCCGGCGGGGTCACGCTCGGCACGGCGCCGGCCTCGATGCGGATCGACATGGTGCGGCAGTATCCCTTGCGGCAGGTTCCCCGGGCCAGGGGCGCGCGGTCGTCCCGCAGAGGCGGGACGGGCGCCCACCTCCGCTTCACGGTCATCTCCCACGCCGTGGTGACCGCGCAGCACCTGGCCGCCTGCCTTCAGGACCTGGAGCGGCAGATCGGCCCGCGCCCCGTCCCGCTTTGCGGGAACGGCAACACCTACGAGGGCGTGGTCCTGGAGTCCTTGCGCCCCGCGCACACCGACCGGCGCCACACGCAGTTCGAGGCGGAGTTCCTACTCGAAGTATGAAGTATGAAGTATGAAGGCAGAACAGTTGCCAACCGACACCTGACAACTGACAACCAAGAAGGAGCTGGTCCATGAGCATTAACTACCCGACGTGGGTGACGGATGACACGCCGCTACCGGAGGCATATCGAGTGGCGGCAAAGAAGATCCTCTACGCCTTCGCAGCCAGGGAGTACGCGGGGCTGCTTCACAACGCCGGCGTGAAGTGGCGGGACGGGGAAGCCCTCACACCCGATGAGGAAGCGATGCTGGCGGACGCTTTCCCCGGACAATGGCCTACGCCGCCCACGCTTGAGCAGTTCGCTGACTATGTTCACGGCTTGTGGGAGCCGCGCTACGGGGAGATCTCTACGACCATCAACGCTATCCGCAGGCACGTTGACGCTACGAAGCTCGGTTGGATTGACTGGAACGGGCTGACCTAAAAATGGCTTACGAAGACTTCACAGGGTATTCGACTGGCGGCGCGCAGATCGGCGACGTAACGATCACCGCCGGCAAGCTCGACTGCAACCTGAGCGAGCGTGACGACGCCTACGTCTACGATGACAAGGGCGCCGCGCACTTCGGCAACAGTTTCACCCATCTGTTTGAACTCACGATGCAGGTAAAAGGCAGCGGCGCCTATCTGATGGGCGCCTGGTGTCTGACAAATGTCCCCGAGAGCATGCAGTTTTGGCAGAGCGGCAGCAGCCAGTCTACAGGCATCGCTTGTGAATCCCCCTCAGACCTATGCCGTTTCAACCTCCGCGAGTTTGAAGCCCCTGACGAGGACCCCGCAGACCTTGTGCTGGGGACGAAGTATTACGTGACGGTCATCCGCTCGGGAGCGAACGGCGAGACGCTCACAGCCTACTTCCGCACGGGCTCGCACGCGGGTCCGCTTCAGGACACCATCAGCGTTACGCTGCCCAATGACCGCAGCTACCAATACGTGCACGGGTGTTCAAGCCGCGACGAAAACGGCGGCGGCAACGTGCAGATGGAATATGACGTCGAGAACCTGGACTTGAACGAGGCCGCCCCTACTACCACGACCCAAGCGCCGACCACCACCACCGAGGCGCCCACCACCACCGAAGGGCCGACCACCCAAGCGCCCACCACCACGACCGAGGGGCCTACCACCACCACTGAGGCGCCGACGACTACCGAGGCGCCCACTACCACGACAGAAGCGCCCGCGACGACGGCCGCCGGAACCACCACGCCGGGGCCCACCACCACCGAGGCGCCGGGCACCACCTCGACTACGCTCGGCGCAAGCACGACGACGGCCGCCCCTACGGCCATCAGCCTCTACGTGAATGACGCCCTCTGCGAGGACCTGCTGGTGCGCTCGATCCGGGCCTCGTACGTGCGGCCGTGGGAGGCGGAGCTGTTCTGGCCCGGCCGCCACGACGCCGCCCCTCCCTGCGGCATCGAGATGTGGGCCGACGTGCGCATCGAGGACGCCGACGGCAACGTCCGCTTCCGGGGCAACGTCACCGCCGTCAATCCGGGCGGAGTGAGCGAGGAGGGCGTCCTCTACCTGGCCTCGGGCAAGCGATTCCGCCTGGAGAACGAGCCGGTGCAGATCAACGGGCGCGGCGCCTACGTCTGGAACCGCCGGGGGCACGTCTGCGAGGAGGGATGGGGCGGCGAGGACAGCCCCGGCCGGGACGGCGGCAAGTGGGCGGCGGGCGAGATCATCCTGGACATCCTGGAGCACGCCCTCGACGTCCCCCCGGGCGGCTCCGACATAGAGGGCCACCATGGCGACGACTGCTGCGTCACCGACACCTACCTGACCGCATCGGACGTTGCCGGCTACACGGCCGCAGACATCCTGGCCCTGAACAGCATCGTGGGCGAGTTCAGCGTGGACAACACGCCCGTGGCCCAGGCCATCGGCCTGCTCATCGCCCTGAACGGCGGCTACTACGGCTGGTACATCGACCCGGAGACGGGCAACCTGGAGGTGGTGGACCTGGATGCGCTCGCCACGGCGGACCTGGAGGCAGGCGAGCTGGGCCACTGGCAGGACGAGGCGGGGACGGACTACGTGCTCTTGGGCAACGCGCTGGAATGGAGCCTGGACGGCGTCTGCTCCAGCATCGTCATCCAGGGCACGGACCGCACCGTCGAAGTGATGCCGTCGGACATCGAGGACTCGGGCAGTCCCGCCCTGAACGACGGCGGCGAGCTGGAGCTTGTGGCCGCGCCGTGGAAGGGCTGGCCGGCCGCCTACCGCCCGCTCTGCCAGCCCTACCGCCACCCCACGGGCAAGGAGATCGACGGCGCGGGCACTTACACCCCGCCCGAAGGCTACAGCAGCTACACGCACCTGCCGCGCATCTATGAGGGCCAGGGACCCGGGGCCAAGTACGTCTACGACCCCTCCACCGGCATCGGCCCGCGATGGATGCTGAACGGTCTGATCCTGTTCAGCGAGGCGCCGAACCCGCCGGTAGGCCACAAGCTTTGGGGCTGGTACTGGGCGCGGCTGCCCTTCACCGTGACGGCCGGCCCGGACGGCGACGCCTACCACTGGTACGGCTACGAGAGGACGCGGACGGTCTACGACGGGGCCTTCCGGCACACGACGAGCTGGCCGCAGCCGGGCACGGCCGACGACGAGGCGGCGATGGGCGTCCTGGCCGGGCGGCTCCTCAGGATGGTGCGCGACGTGCGCCGCCAGGGCGTCTTCCGCTGCGACGGCGTGGACTTTGCGGAGTTCAACCTGCTGAGACGCTACAACTTGGCCAACCTCGGCCCGGAGCACATCCTCGGCCCGAGCACCACTGCCGGCCCGACCACCACCACCGAGATGGGCGGCTTCAGCGACCCGCTGGCCTGGAAGTCGCTGCGCATCAACGCCGTAGACGTGCTCTACGACTTCGAGACGGAGTCCACCGAGATCACCGCCGCCAATACGTTCTGGATGCTGGAGGAGTACTCCGAGCTGAAGCGGCGGCTCGAGCAGAACCTGTTCGCCCAGAGGGAACTGGACCTCTCCGAGGACATCTACGCCTGCCAGACGCAGCCGCCCTACGTGCAGGACCCGGTGATTGCGGTGAACCCGACCAGCATCGAGCGGACCGTCTGCGTGGGCGGCAGCCCCTCGCCCGACACGCTGCTCATCTGGAACAGCGGCGGCGGACACCTGAGCTATTCGAT
The DNA here is from genome assembly GCA_030604585.1 of Planctomycetota bacterium. GTDB lineage: Bacteria > Planctomycetota > Brocadiia > SM23-32 > SM23-32 > JAUVVP01. The sequence continues at coordinate 5,272 of JAUVVP010000084.1, forward strand.
CACGGACACGGCGGCGTGGCTGAACGTGGCGCCGGACGACGGCTCGTCCTATGGCTCGGAGCACGGGACGGACGTGGTCTATCACAGCGTGCAGTACGACATCAGCGGCCTGGGCGTCGGCGACTACCCGGCCAATATCGTCATCAGCTCCAACAATGCGACCAACAGCCCGGTGACCGTGCCGGTGCTGCTGCACGTGGTGGAGTGCCCGACCACCGAGGCGCCGACAACCGAGGGTCCGCCGCCGCCGACCACAACCGAGGGCCCGCCGCCGCCGACCACGACCGAGGGGCCCACCACGACCAGCACCGAGGGCCCCACCACCTCGACTACGCTCGGCGCAAGCACCACGACCGAGGCGCCGGGCTGCCCGGAGGGCCCGCAGCCCTGCGCCCACTGCGCCGAGTTCTACCACTGCGCTCCGCCGATGCACGACTGCGATCACTTCGTCGAGTGCCAGGACGAAGCGATAGTGATGGAGCAGGTGGCAGGGGATGCCTGCGCCTGGACGCCCGTGGACATGCAGACCTGCGTCGCTGTCATCTCCTGCTCGGGCGCCTTCTGGTATCTGGAGGCCACGCACGGGCCGACCGGCAAGAAGTGCGTCTACAGGAAGGCGGCGACGCCCTCGAGCTGCCCGGCAGGCAGCTACTCGAAGATCTCGGGCAACTGCCCCGACTGCGACGATGGCGTCACGGTCTACTCGGGGAGCGGGCCATGAGCACGAAGATGGCGCGGGTCATGTGCTGCAACGCCTGCCCCCACCGCCTGATGCGGCACGCGTCGGTGTGGGACTGGCCCCACTGCGACGCCAAAGGTGGGGACCTGGAGCTGTCGGACGCCTTCATGGAGGGGCCGGACGCCAATTGCCCGGCCGGCCTGTGGGCCGGCCTGGCGGCCGGCGGTGCCGAGTTGCGAGTTTCGGGTCTCGGGTTGGACGGCCTCGAAACTCGAAACTCGGAACCCGGAACCGCTTCGCATTGCATCTTCGCGCAACGCGCGAAGTGCTGTGCGAAGCGGTTCGAATGTCGGCGGGACGTCGACGTGGTCCGCCTGGTCAAGCCCGACGAGTGCTGCGAGGACTGTCCCCGGCGCGTCGACCGGCTCAAGATCAGCGCCGTCATCACCGCGTGGAACGAGGGCGACGAAGTGCGCAAGACCGTCGAATCCCTGGCGGCGTCCATCGCCGATCCCCTCACGGAGTTGGAGATCATCGTCGTAGACGACGGCAGCACGGACGGCTGTTGCGATCCCGCAGCGGCGGGATTGAAACTGCTCCGGCACAAAGTGCCGGTCGGCGTGGGTCGGAGCCGCAATCACGGATGGCGCGAAGCCACCGGCAACGTCGTCACCTTCCACGACGCCCACATGCGCTTCGGGCCCATCCCGCAGTCGCGGGACCCCGTGCAAGCTGGCGGCCTGGAGGCGCTGGCCAGGCGCGCCCTTCAGGGTGAATCCCTTCAGTCGGACTGCATCGTCTGCGCCGGAAGCGCCGGGCTCAAAGTGCTCGAGGGGCAGGACCAGCCGATTGGCAACCGGCTGTTCTGCTGCGACCTGTTCTACAACCAGGTCAACGGCCTTCAGCCGAAGTGGCTGCATGTGGGGAAGCTGCCGCCCGAGGAGTGGGCGCGCTCGCCCTGCCCCATGGGCGCCGGCTACGTGATGAGCCGGGCCACGGCCGAGGTGCTGCAGGCGCCGACTGGCAGCCTCTGGGAGGACACCGCCGGGCGCTGGGGGTTCAGCGAGGAGGCCCTGGCCGTCAAGGCGTTCCTCCTGGATGTGCCCGTCTATTTCAGCCGGGACGTCATCTTCCGCCACGCCTACCGGGACTCCAATCCGACGCCGGATGCCGACAAGGAGAAGTGACGCAACATCACGCGGGCCACGGCCGTGCTGTTCGGGCCCCAGGTGTGGAGCGAACGGTTCAAGGCATGGTGCGTCAAGAAGCTGGGCCAGACCGAGGTGGCCAGGATCACGGCCGAGGCGTTCGAGGCCTCGCCGCGCGAATGGAGACGGCCGCCGGAGGACGTCTTCACCCACCTCTGCGGCAAGCGCGCCCCG
>JAUVVP010000019.1 GCA_030604585.1 Planctomycetota bacterium
CGGGGTTTCTCTTTGACCACTATGACGTGACGCAGCTTGACATCGTGTTCGACCTGGACGCAGACCACGACACGGTGTTCTTCAACACCGTCTGGGGCAGCGAGGAGTATGCCGAGTACGTCGGCAGCTCGTACATCGACGCCTTCGGGCTCTACGTGAACGGGACGAACATCGCATTTGTGGGCGGGAATCCCGTCAACGTTAACCATCCCGACATGCAGTTCATGGCGGGAACGGAACTCGACGGTATCCTGGCGCCCAACGGCATCCCGGTGCTGGCGTTCTCGCAGTTCGTCGGCGCGGGCAGCGTAGGCAACCTGCTGACATTCATCATTGCCGACAGCGGCGATGAGTGGCTTGACAGCACGGTTTACATCGAGGGTCTGGGCGGCGAGCCGCCGCCTCCGCCAGACGGCGTGATCCCTGAGCCGGCGACGATCAGCCTGCTGATGCTCGGGCTTGCGGCAGTCGGCCTGCGGTGCCGTCGCAAGAAGTAGCTCCGGAGCCGTGAATCCCGGGCAGAGGCCTGCCCCGGACGGGCATGGAGGGGGTGATGAGTAAGAGGGTCCGCAAGGGCCCTCTTACGTTTTGTACGGGCGCCGAAGAAGCTGTCTGGTCAGCAGAACGGCGCGCTCGATGCAGTTCTGCAGTTCCCGCACGTTGCCGGGACGGCAACGCTACCTGCGCCTGGGGCGCTCCAGAGCGTACTTGCCCATCTCCCCCTCCGCCTCGACGGGGTATCCGCCGGTGAAGCAGGCGCAGCAGTAGGCTTCTGAGCACTGGACAAGAGGCGGGGGAACGCCTATAATGTGATCATGAGCGCTGACCTCGCCAAAGCAACAGGTCGCTCAACACCGGACAGGAGGGGCCTCAACGCTTTGAAGCACGGGCTGACTGCGCGACGCGTGCTCGAGTGCGAAGTCGAAAGCTTTGAGGCGGCGCTCAAAGCTCTGACGGACGAATGGAAGCCGAAGGGACCCGTAGCTGAGTCGCTATGCAAGCGGATGGCATGGCTTGCCGTGCGACTGGACAGGGCGGGCCGCCTCGAATCGGAGTTCTACGCAAGCTGCTTCGAGGACGGAGAGGGCGAGGAAGCCAGCTTCAACCGGATCATCTTTGAGCACATGGTCAACTCGATAGGACGTTATGAGATGGCTTTGGCTCGGTCGTTTGCAAAGACCCTTCACGAGTTGGAGCGCGTCTCCAAAGGTGCGTCCGGCGAGCCCGTGTGTGCCCCGACCATAGTTGACTTCAACTGGTGAGGACGGCCGTCATGTCAGCTGTGCCCGAGATCAGTGATCTTCGTCAGCAATGCTTACGATCACTCTGGTCCACGCTCCACCTGCTTTGCCGGACCGAAGAGAGCATGGACGGCAGCGCCGAACTTGACGGGCGCATCTATCGCCTTGCGCGCACCATCAGCGTCATCGAACTAGGCCAGGGCGTGGATGACATCACGTTGCGGCTGGCCGCGATGCGGGACTTCGTCGAGCACGGCTTCCGCACTCTGCCGGTGAAGGAAGCCGACGTGGTGGCAAAGGCCATCACGACTTACATCAACAAGTTGAAGCGGGAGGCCACCGAAGGAAAGAAAGGGTAAGCTGCGCTTTTCCGCTGTCTAGTGGACTGTTGAACTGGGAGCATTGCGTTTCCCCTGGCCACTCCATTCGCGACGAGCGGGGCGAGACGCCCCGCCTACCCGGTACGGGTAGCCCCCGGCGTCTCGCCGGGGGTGCCGGAACACAAGGTCCGCTGCTTAACAGTCCACTATCCGGATGTAACGCTGCGCGTGCGACGGGGCCTCTAGCGGGGTAGGTTCCGTCGGAGAGGGCCCGAGGCTCGGCCTTTGCGCCGGGCCTCTGTCACAAACGCAGCATCTCGCTAAGGCTCTTTGACAAAACAAAACGCCCTTCGTTGGTGAAGCTGACTGGCTTTCCGATGGGCCATGACCGCGCTTCGGCCTGCCTTTGTCGGGCTGCGCTCCGAGTGCGTTCGCACACTCTCGCTTGCCCTTCGCGGCAGTCCTTGCGGGGCCGCAGTAGGCTGCGCACGGCGTCGGACGTCGCGCTCCGTGTCATCCTGAGGCGCGACCTATGGGGCGCCGAAGGATCTGTCCGTTCGTGGGATGAGCCGAGCCTCGGAACGGAGAGATGCTTCGGGCCTGTAGGAACCGGCCCTCAGCATGACACGCGGCCGCCGCGCTTACCCGCCCTACGGCGAGTCCGCGCTGGGTGCGGCGTAGGATGTCGCGCCCGGTGTCATCCTGAGGCGCGACCTGTGGGGCGCCGAAGGATCTGTCCGTTCGTGGGATGAGCCGAGCCTCGGAACGGAGAGATGCTTCGGGCCTGTAGGAACCGGCCCTCAGCATGACACGCGGCCGCCGCGCTTACCCGGCCCAGGAGCGTGGACCCGCCGGAAGTGCCCTTGGATTGAACAATCAGTCGCCTGTGGGTAGGATAAAAGCGCGGAATGCGACCGCTGTACTGAGCAGCTCTTGAACACTCGAGGGGACGTGCAGACATGACTGCCAGAACATCCAGCACCGGCGTGGACTACCTGGATGCCCTGCTGGGCGGGCTGATCCCCGGCGACAACGTGGCCTGGCAGGTTGACTCCGGCGCCCCGGTGGAGTTCTTCACCCAGAGCTTCCTGAAGGCCGCCGCCGCAACCGACAGCAGCATCATCTTCGTCAGCTTCAGCCATTCGCCGCAGTCAATCATCCGCCGCTACGTCAGCGAAGACCAGATGCCGCTGGGCGCCGTCGCCGTCTACACCTTCGTCCAGAAGCTCAGGGTCGGCCTTCAGCAGATCATGGCAGGCAGCCGCAACTTCAGCCTGCCGAGCATCAGCCGGGACGACCTGATCGCCCTCACCAGGGAGGCCAGCGACGTCTCGGGCATCCCATACGTCATGGAAGCCGGCCTGGAGGTGGCGGAGAGCATCCTGGACAGTTGACGCAAGACGGGCGGCACGTGCCGCGCGACATCCGGCGCCGAAGGGAGAGCAGCCTTCCGGCGCCTTCTCTTTCTCGGTGCGCGCCCGGAAGATGTCCGCGTCCTGCTGCCCCTGCCCGCCGGCCGAGTGTCGCCGGGGATTCGCCCTCGGCCGATTCCGTTGACACACCTCCCCTGCCCCGCTATGTTACCGGTCTCCACGGTCGTTTTTCCCCATCCATTGCCAGTAAGGAGGACCTATGGCCGTAACCGTGAACCTGTTTGCAATGGCCCAGAGACAGTTCGACGCGGCGGCGGAGCGCCTTGGGCTGGACGAGACCATGCACGAGTTGCTCCGATGGCCGCTGCGGGAGATGCAGGTTACGCTCCCGGTCAGAATGGACGACGGGGGCACGCGGATCTTCCGCGCCTTCCGGGTTCAGTACAACGACGCGCGCGGCCCCTGCAAGGGCGGGATTCGATTCCACCCCCAGGAGAACCTGGACACCATCCGGGCACTGGCCGCCTGGATGACGTGGAAGACCGCCGTCGTTGACATCCCGCTGGGCGGGGCCAAAGGCGGCGTCATCTGCAACCCGAAGCAGATGAGCGAACGGGAGCTGGAGCGGCTGAGCCGCGCCTACGTCCGACGGATCGGGCGCGTGCTGGGAGAGGACGTGGATGTTCCCGCGCCCGACGTCTACACCACCGCGCAGATCATGGCCTGGATGCTGGACGAGTATGAGGTGACACACGGCGGTGGCCACCGGCCCGGAATGATCACCGGCAAGCCGATCCCCCTGGGAGGGTCGCTCGGCCGCACGGACGCCACGGCGCGCGGGGGATGCATCGTCCTGCGCGAGGCGGCCACCGCACTCGGCCTGGACACGCAGGGCGCTTCGGTCGCCATCCAGGGCTTCGGCAACGCCGGGCAGTACGCGGCGCTACTTGCCCAGGAGCTGCTGGGCTGCAAGGTCATCGCCGTCAGCGATACCAGCGGCGGCATCGTCAACGAGGGCGGGATGGCCCCAGAACTCCTCATCAAGCACAAGCTCGAGACGGGGGCGGTGTCCGGCTTCCCGGACGCGGAGCCGATCAGCAATGCGAACCTGCTGGAACTGCCGGTTGACATCCTTTTCGTGGCCGCTCTAGAGAACGCAATCACCGAGCAGAATGCTCCTCGCATCCGGGCCCGGCTCTCCTGCGAACTGGCCAACGGGCCCCAGACGCCGGAGGCGGACCAGATCGTCCACGAAAAGGGCATCTTCTTCATACCCGACTGCCTGGCCAACGCCGGCGGCGTGACCGCCTCCTACTTCGAGATGGTACAGAACCAGAGCAGCTATTACTGGACCGCCGAACGGGCCAACGAGGAACTGGACCGGAAGATGACGACGGCCTTCCACCAGGTCTACGAGTGCGCCCGGGCCGAGAAGGTCCACATGCGCCTGGCGGCCCACATGATTGCCGTGCGGCGCGTTGCGGAGGCCGTCCGCCTGCGCGGCTGGGTCTGAGCGCTCGCCCGGAAGGAGGTCATGCGTGGATTCATTCATCACGGCAATATGCATCGCGATACTGTGCGTCATAGCCTGCGCTCCGGCGCGGGCCCAAACGACGAGCCGCCAGGCCGTAGCGGGCCGTATTGACATCTACGTCGCCCACCAGGCCTTCGACCTCTCGCAGGCGAGAGGCTCGTCCGGGGCCGCGGTTGGACGCTGCCCCTGGCTCGGGGAAGGCAACGAGCTGACGGGCGTGAGCTGCCAGAAGAGCCTGGGCAAGGAATGGGAGCATATCTGGGTTGAGTTCGTCCCGGAGAAGGACGGCGAGGTGGACATTGACCTGCAGGGCGAATGGTACGAGAAACAGGGGGAGGAAGACATCCGGCTGGTCTGGGTGGACAATGTCACCGTGGAGGGGGCGGCGATTCGGAACGGCGACTTCGAGGAGGCCGGCGAAGACGGCCCGGTCGGGTGGCACTTCACCGGCAGATTCCCGCCGGCGCGATACAGCCGGGACGGTTCGGTGGCGCAAAGCGGCAGGGCCTGCGTCGCGGTCTGGTACGGGTCGCAGGCGCGGCAGACGTTCGCGGTCCGGGCGGGCCGGCGCTACCGCGTCGGCGCGTCCTTCCGCGTCCTGGACCCCGATCGCGTCCATGGGCCCGCAACGCTCAAGTCCGAGTACCCCATGGAGACCTACGGGCAGGAGTTGCGAGTGGTCTTCGCCACCCCGGAGGCAGCCCGGAAGGCCTTCGTTGAGGTCGAGCCCCTCTACAACGGCCATGCGTGGGCCGTCTCGTGCCGCTGGGACGACAACAACGTCGAGGACCTGCACATGCGCGACGTGATGGCCGCCCACGGCCACAGGGGGACGTTCTACCTGAACGCTCCCCGGCGCGGGTTCGGGCGCGAGATCGGCGTGCAGTTGCTCGAAGGCGGCAACAGCATCGGCGGCCATTCGATGAGCCACCCGTTCCTTACGCTCGTCAGCAGGAACCGGCAGTTCTGGGAGGTGCTCGCAGTGCGCATGCAGTGGGAGGCCGCCACGGACCATCCGATCTGCAGCTACAGCTTCTCATTCTGCGATTTCCGCAGCGGCCCGGAGGCGAACGCCGTGCACCGCGACATTGCGCAGGCCCTCGGGCGCGCCGGCTACTACCACGTCGCCAACGGCTGGTTCAACCGCACCCTGAGGACCGACCTCGAACTGAGCCCCATCCTCCCCTCGGACGGCGCCCCGATTGACGATGCCGCAGCCGGCTTCCTCGCCGACGAGAACCACCGCAGGGACCACCCCCACATGAGCTACTCCATGCACGTCTGGTACAGGACGCCCGAGGCCTGGGCCAGGTTCGCAGACCACCTCGACGCATACGGGCACCGGCCCGACTGGTGGTACTGCAACCAGAGCGAATACGCGGCCTACCGCTGGCAGTATCGCCGTGCCACGCTGCGTGAGACGCAGCGTTCCGGCAAGGAGCTGACGCTCCGGATAGACCGGCCCGTCCTGCGCGAACTGAACGACCCCGTGCCGCTGACGCTGGCGATCCGGGGCGTGGATGCCGACACGGTCGCCGGCGCGGAGTGCGATACGGCCGACGTGGAACTGGCCCGGCCGACGAATGGGGCGGCGCTCGTCAATGTCCACCACGACCGTACTCGACGCCTGCCTGCTGCCATCGGCCTGATCGAGAACGAAGACAATCACGGTGAACTGAGCAAAGGCGACGTTGCTTCCGACTTCCCCCAGGTCGGCGGCCTCCTGCATTTCCGCAACGGCAGACTGGAACTCCTGCTCGACAATCGCGGCGACGATGCGCTCGAGGACGTGACCGTGATCTACCGGCTTCCGCCGGCCTGGAAGGAGGGCGTGGTGCGCCGGCGTATGCCCGCCGTCAACGGCCGCTTCCAGGACAGTGTCACGCCAACGCTTCAGAAGGCGGACTACAAGTACAGGTCGGGGACGAGCTTCTACGGGGCCCAGGTGGACTTCACGCGGGCCGGCCAGGCGGGCCGCCTGCACTTGAGCTGCCGCGTGCCGAATCCCCGGCGTGACCCGTCGTATCCGCAGGGCGGCTTCCTTGTCTTCGGTCCCATCCCGGAAGAGGATTTCAGCGCCTCCGACGTCGAGGCGTCCGTCCGGGCGGGAACGGTGCTGACGAACCCACCGGTTTTGCCGGGAGGACGGGGGCTGCGCTGGCAGCCGGAGGACCCGAGCGCGCTTGAACTGCTGGATGTCGAGGTCGTGGCAACGTCTGGCATCTGGCACAACCGGGATGAAACGCGCAGATACTACCTCCTCTACAGCGTGCTGCACTCCGACGCGGCGCAGAGGGCCGGCCTCCTGTACGGTGGCCCCTTCGTCGAGGCCATCTACCTGAACGGCGAGCGGGCCGAGGGCCGGGACGTGGATCTGCGTCCCGGCGAGAACGAGTTCCTTATAGTGGCCGTGCTGGACGGCAGCCGGTTTCGGGCGGCGAATGCAGGCTGCTTCCTGCGCCTCACGAGCCCCGGCACGGGGGACCGCCTGACCAACATCCGGTTCGAGAGAGAATAACCCTCCGCACGCGCTCCGCCGGCATAGGTGTAGCCTTTTCGCGTCCCTGCGGTATAATAGAAGCCGATTCCGCGCCGGTTGAGACGAGAAGTCCTGCGGGGGACCCCCTGCACTATGACATTTCTGCGCAAGCTGATACTCACCTTCACGTTGCTGGCGTTCCTGCCGCTCCTGTTGATGGCCGGCGTTCTGTTGGGGAGCCAGAGGCTGCGCCTGCTGGAGGTCGGCCGCGAGCATGTCCACAGCATGGCTGCGCACACGGCCAGGCGGCTCGACCTCCTGTTGGAACGCACCGTCGAGCAGGTCGAGCAATTCGGCCTGTCGCAGAGCCTGGCCACGGAACTGGAGGCGGCGAACCGGAGCTATGAGGGGCTGAGCGAGCAGGACGCACGCAGGCGGCTCCTTGCGCTGGATGCCGAATGGCTCAGCGTCACTGACCCGTCCGAGTCCGAGATCGTTCAGCGATGCCTCAACAACGCCGCCGCGGACCAACTGTGCCTGTTTCGGACGTGCGCCCCCGAACGCTTTGCAGAGATCATGCTCACGGATCGGGCCGGCGCGCTGCATGCGGCAACCAACGTGACCACAGATTACTACCAGGCCGACGAGGAATGGTGGCAGCATGCGTTTGCCGGCGGGAAGGGCCGCACCTTCGTCGGCGAAATAGGCTACGACGCCAGCGCCGGGGTCTTTTCGGTGGACGTTGCAGCCCCCGTGCGGAACGAGGCTGCAGAGGTCGTGGGAATCCTGAAGATATCCCACGATGTCAACGCCCTCTTCGAGATAGTGGGCGAGCTGAGAACCGGCCGGACCGGCAAGGGCCACCTTGTCAACGCCGCGGGCAGGACGGTTTTCGCGGCAGCGGCCCGACCGGACTTCGAACAGTTCGGCGCGCAGACGATGGCAGCGTTTCGCGCCGAAGCTGACGGCGTCTTCGTTGGCCGCGTCGGGCAGGCAGAGGAGAAGCAGGTGGTCGGTTTCGCCGCGCTCGAGAGCACCTCGCCGGACGGCAAGGCCAGCGTCGGCGACGCACCCTGGTTCGCCGTCCTGACGCAGTCGGCGGCGGAGGTGTACGCCCCTTACCGGCGGGCATTCCTCTGGACCGTGGTCGTGCTTCTGCTGCCGCTGGCCGGACTGGTACTGCTGGCCGCCTACCTGAAGAAGTCCCTGGTGGCGCCCATCGGCGCCCTGCACTGGGCTACCGAGCAGATGGCCGCCGGGCACCTGGACGTGCGGGTGCAGATCGGCCAGGGGGACGAGATGCAGGACGTGGGCTATCAGTTCAACCGCATGGCCGCCGCCCTCCAGCGACACGAGGAAGAGCAACGACTGGAGATACGGCGCCGCACCGACGAACTGCGGCAGACGGACATGCAGGCGCGCAGGGTCCGCGAGGCCATGTCCGCCGAGATGAACAGTATCGCCGAGGGTATGCGCCAGGCCCTGGACCAGATGAGGCAGGCCTCCGAGGAAGGGCTCGACGTGCGGGAGAACCTCCAACTGGCCAGCGAGGCATGGATGACGGTACGGGCGTTCGCCGAGGACCTGGACGACCTGTGCAAGGTGGAAAGCGGCCGCATGCGGCTGGAGCTACAAGAGGTGCGCTTCGGCGAGGTGCTCGAGTCAGCTCGCAGGGTCCTTGCGGGGCTCCTTCGGCGCTATCAGGTCGAGCTCGAGTTCCCCGCTGAGGCCATGGAGCTTTGCCTGGTGGCCGACCCGCCCAAACTCAAGCAGGTTCTCTACGCCCTGCTGTCTAACGCGGTGAAGTTCGGCGGCCCGGGCTCCACCGTCAGCGTTTCGGCGCGCCGAGATGCCGACGCAACGGTGATCGGGGTCCACGACGAGGGGCCCGGCATCAGGCCGGAACGGCAGGAGGCGATCTTCGACCCTCTCCTTGGTCCCTCCCCCCAGGCCCGGACGGGCGCCGAGAACATCGGCCTGGGCCTGTCCATAGCGAAGCAGTTGGTGGAACTGCATGGGGGCAGCATCTGGGTGGAAAGCGCGCCCGGAAGCGGCAGCACCTTCTACGTCCGCCTGCCTGACCGGGACCTGCCGGAGCAAGGGCAGTCGGAAACCGATGGCTGACGCCACCGGTTAGTGCGCCGAGCCGAAGCGCCGCCTCGGCTCAATCGCCCGAGAGGGTGCCCAACTCCCGCTGTGCGGCCAGCAGGTCTATCATGATCCGGTTCTGGACGGAAATGGCCAGAAGCAATTGGCACGTGGCCTGTAGGTACCTGAGCTGGCGCACGTCGTAATCTTCGCGGAACTCGGCATCCGCCATGTAGCCTTCCGCCAGCTCCACCATCTCGTCAGCCTGCGCTGCCCGTTCGTCAGTCTCTGCCATCGTTTCTCTCTGTTGAGCGTACTGTTGGGGGACGGGGCCTAAAGCCCGACCGTCAGCCGGTCGCCGAGGCTATCCGGGATGTCCGGCTGCTCCTTGATCTTCTTCATAGTGATGCCGACATCATAAGGGATGCGGCGGATCTGCACCAACTGACTGACAATGCGGAAGGTCATGTCTTCTTCGCTGATGTAGGAGAACCTGTACCAGGCGTCCTTCATGCTGGCGAAGCTCGCCCGCCAGTTCCTGTCCCGCGGCTGGCCGACACTGCCGGGGTTGACCAGACGCGAGATGCGCATGGGTATGTGGCTGTGTCCGACGACCAGGATGTGCCCCTTGATCTGCTCGCCGGCCTCCTGCCGTATCGAGCCGGGCAGCATGTATTCGTTCAGCATCTCCGCCTTCGTGCCGGGTTTGCCGTGCACGATGTTCAAGCCGTGTTGGCTTATCTCATAGGGCAGTTCGCGCAGGAAGCGCTTGTTCTCCTCGGTCAGCACGCTGTTGGTCCAACGGGAGGCGGCCCGGGCGGCGGTGTTCTTCTGCTCGAAGAGCCGCCGGCACAGCTCCCTATCCTCCTCGGAGAAGCCCTTGTCGTCCGAATCCACACGGTCCAGATTGGCACAGACGTAATCATGGTTGCCCTGGACGCATTTGACGCCGTGCTCGCGCATCAGCTCACAGCACTCGTTGGGGTTGGGCCCGTAGCCAACGATGTCGCCGGCACAGTAGATGTCACTGGCCTCGCCGATCTCGCGTAGAACGGCCCGGAGGGCTTCCAGGTTGCTGTGAATGTCTGAAATGACCGCAAGCATGGCCTGGCCGCGTAAACTGCGTTCCGCGCGGCGACGCGTCCCACCGGGCGAACGGTCGGTCCTGCGCGGCAGTCACGATGTCAGGGCTTCATCGTAACAGACAACGAGAGCTTGACGCAAATCAAAAAAGCCCCGCAGGCTACGGGCATCGAAGGCCGGACGGTTGGAGAGCATCTTCCGGGAGCGCCGCCGTGCGGGAAGCCCGCTCTCATTCAAGCGCGGAGGCAACAAGGTCGCGCAGTCCCCTTATGTCATCGGCGACGTCCATCTCGTCGCTTTCCAGGTATTCGATGGATACGTCGCCCGCGTAGCCCTGGTCCCGCAGGCTGCCCAGCAGCCAGTCGAAGTCCACTGCGCCCTCGCCCAGATGGACCTGCATCCTGCCGGGCGCCGCGTCTCGCAGGTGGACGTGCGCCGCCCGTTCGAGCAGCGGCAGCGTCTCGCGCAGGTCAACCCCGCTCATGGCGAAGTGGCTCGGGTCATAGGCGACCGACAGCCAGGGGGCTTCGTCCAGAAGGCGCAGGGCGTCCGGCAGCGATTCAAAGGCCGAACGGACGTGGCATTCGAGCGCCAACGTTAATCCGGCCGGCTCTGCGATTGCCGCCATCTCCTGAAGTGAGGCCACGCTGTCGCGGAACACCTGCTCGGCGGGCCGCCCGTCAAGTCCCGTCAGCGATGGTTGCACCCCGCTGACGGCCACGCCGTAGAGGCCGGCGAAACGGGCGAGCGCCGCAACCTCCCGGCGGCGCTGCTCGCAGGCTTCGGCCGAGCGGTCGTGCAGCAGCACGCTCAGCCCCGCGTTAAGGGCGATCGGCCGGACGCCGTTCTCCTGAAGGAGGGCGTCCAAGCGCGCGGTCGTGCCGTCCCAGTCGTTGACCAGGTCCGTCGGGTTCACGTGCACCCATCCTTCAATGACGAGCAGGTCCGCCTCGGCGAAGCCCAGCTCCCGCACGCCGCACACGGCCTCTTCCAGCGGCGAACGACAGAACGCAGCCGTCGAACACGCTATCCTCATCTCTGCGGTCCTCCCTTCAGAGCGTTTCCTTCTTCGATGCAGGCGGCGCCCGAGAAACTCAGAGGCCGCGCCCGAGGAACTCAGAGGCCGCGCACGAACTCGACGGCCTTCTCGAGGACCTCGACCTGGTCCATCCCTTCCACGGGGTCAATCTCGAGGACCATGGCCAGCCTATCGGGGGCCGGGGAGCGCTCCCGAAGTATCCTGTGGACTTCGCGCAAGCCCACGTCCCCGCTGCCCGGCACGGCGCCCCGGAGCTCGAAGTGCAGGGGCCTGGCCTGCTTGTTGGGGCGAACGTAGTGGTCCTTGAAGTGCGTGCCGATGACGTACGGAGCGGC
>JAUVVP010000073.1 GCA_030604585.1 Planctomycetota bacterium
AGCTGGGGCGACGGCGGCTACTTCGAAGTCTGGCTCAACGGGTCCAACGACTGGGTCTACCCGCATCTGCATCGCGCAGAGGCGGCCCTGGTCGAGGCGGCTGCCGACCACCTTTCGGCCGACGGACTCCTGCGCCGTGCCCTTGATCAATGCGCCCGCCAGCTCATGCTCGCACAGGGCAGCGACTGGCCCTTCCTGATCTACGCCGGCACGGCCAGGGACTACGCGACCAGCCGCGTCACCGACCTGATGTCCCGCTTCCAGCGGCTGCTGCGCCAAGTCCGTGCGGACAGCATAGACCCCGAGCTGCTTCAGGAATACGAATGGCTGGACGACGCCTTCCCCGAGATGGACTACCGCGTCTTCAACCCGATGCGATAGGCCGTGCGGCCGGTTGCCCGCAGCGCCCCCGCCGCCTCAATTGACACATCCCTTGCCGGGCGTTTATACTCTCAACTCCTTCGTCCCCCGGATTATAGGCCCCGTCGCCGCCCGCTAAGGACGCAGGGCGGAGGCTTCGTTTACAGGCCGGACAGATGCAGAAGTGCACCGTCGCCCTTTACGGATGTGGCACCGTCGGGATGGGCGTGGCCCAGGCCCTGCTCGCTCGAGGTGCGCTGAACGAACGCATCGGGGACCGCGTCCACCTGAAGTACGTCGTGGACGTGCGGCTGGAGGAAATCCGGGGCGTCCTCCAACCGCCCGAGGGCCTCGTCCTCACCGACGACCTGGCCCAACCCCTGGATGACCCCGAGGTGGACGCCGTGGTTGAGCTTTTCGGCGGCACCACGGCGGCCCGCACGGTGGTTGAACGTGCGCTCGCTGCAGGCAAGGACGTTGTAACGGCCAACAAGGCCCTGCTGGCCGAACACGGTGACGAGCTGTTTCGTCTTGCGCGCGCGCACGGCCGGGCCATTGCCTTTGAGGGCAGTGTCGCCGGCGGCATCCCCGTCATCGCGGCCATTCGCACCGGCCTGGTGGGCGACCGCATCGAGAGCATCTACGGCATCGTCAACGGCACCTGCAACTACGTGCTGACGCGGATGCTGGAGCAGGAAATGCCCTACGCACGCGCCCTGGCCGAAGCGCAGGAGCGCGGCTACGCCGAGGCGGACCCGCGACTGGACATAGAGGGCTCCGACTCCGCCCACAAGCTGGTCGTCCTGGCCAGGCTTGCGTTCGGCGTGAACGTGAGGCTCGATCAGATACCTTGCGAGGGGATCGCCGGGGTGGAGCTGAGCGACCTGAGGTACGCGCGGGCCCTCGGCTACACCTTGAAGCTGCTGGTCATCGGCATCCGGCGGGGCGAACGGCTCGAGTTGCGCGTGCATCCTGCCCTACTGCGTCACGACCACCCCGTGGCGGGCGTGGGCGGCGCGCACAACGCCGTCTGCATCCACGGCAGCCACGTGGGCGAGATCGTGCTGACGGGCCTCGGGGCCGGTCGCATGCCGACCAGCAGCGCCGTGATTTCCGACATCGCCCGGATCGCGCTCGGCACTTACCGGACCGACTTCGCAGCTCTGAGCCCGTTCGGCGACGTGCCGGATGCCCACCTGGTGCCGTTCGGTGAGGTGGAGACGCGCCATTACTTCCGCCTGGACTGCGCGGACCGGCCGGGCGTGCTGGCCAAGGTCGCCAACATACTGGGCGAGGAGAACATCAGCATCGCCTCAGTGCGCCAGCAGGAAGCCGCCGCTCCCGGCGAGGACGTGGTGCCGGTGGTCTTCATGACTCACCGGGCAAAGGAGGGCGCGGTCGCCAGGGCGCTCGACAGGATCAATCAACTGGACGTGGTCAGGGGCGAGCGCACCCGCATGCTCAGGGTCGAGGACATATGACCGCTTTGCGTGTGTAGCTCAGGCTCCACGCCGTACGGCGCGCAAGTCCAGCGTGAGAAAGCCGCCGAAGGCGGCTTCAGCAGACTTGAGAGTCTGCTCTACATGGGAGGACGCCGCCGAAGGCGGCGAGCCGTTCGGCATCGGCCGGGAGGACGGGATGAAGTACTGCGTCATCGTGCCCGACGGGGCCGCCGACTACCCCCTGGCCAGGCTCGACGGCAAGACCCCACTGGAAGCGGCCCGTACCCCCAGTATGGACAGGGCCGCGCGCGAGGGGCTGCTGGGCCTGACCGACCACGTGCCGCCCCGCATGACCCCGGGCAGCTCGGTGGCCATGATGAGTGTGGCCGGCTATGACCCCGCCAGGTGTTTCACCGGCAGGGGACCGCTGGAGGCGGCCGACCTCGGCATTGAGATGGGTCCGCGGGACTGGGCCGTCCGCTGTAACCTCATCACCGCCGCCGCCGACACCCTCGTGGACTTCACGGCGGGGCACATCTCCACCGAAGAGGCCCGGGTGCTGATCGAAGCCCTCGACGCCAAGCTGGGGTCCGCGCAGTTGAAGTTCCACGTCGGCACCAGCTACCGGCACGTCCTGCTCTACGGCGGACCAGGAGCGCTGGCCGCCGAGACCGTGCCCCCGCATGACGTCGTCGGTCAGCCACTCAGGGACAACTACCCCCGGGGCGAGAACAGCCGGCTTCTGGTTGACCTGATGGAGCGCTCGCGTGCAATCCTCGACTCGCACGACGTCAACCACGTCCGCCGGGACCTGGGCAAGAATCCGGCCAACATGATATGGCTTTGGGGACAGGGCATCAGGCCCGACCTGGCCGGCTTCGAGGGTCGTTTCGGCGTCAGGGGGTCCGTCATTAGCGGTGTCAACCTGGTGCGCGGCATCGGCCGCCTGGTCGGGTGGGAGGTCATAACGGTCCCCGGCGCCACGGCGTACGTGGACACTGACTACGCGGCCAAGGGGCGCTACGCCGTGGACGCGCTGACCAGGTGCGACCTGGTGCTGGTGCACATCGAGGCGCCGGACGAGGCGAGCCACGAGCGCGACCTTAGGGGCAAGATCCGCGCCCTTGAGTGCATTGACAGGGACATAGTCGGCCCGATCATGGCTCACGGCGACGTGGAGGGCGGCCTGCGAATCCTGATAATGCCCGACCACGTCACCTCCGTCGAAGAAGGCAGGCACAAGCGCGGCCGCGTGCCGTTCGCCATGTGGGGCCGGGGCATCGAGGCCGCATCCGGCTATCGCTACACCGAGGCCCACGCCGAGGCCGCCGACGTCGAGGTCGAGCACGGCTGGGAACTGATGTCCCATCTCGTCGGCAGGAGCGGAGCTTAGGCATCGGCGCGCCGGGCGCATGAGCCGGCGAAGCGGCCCTTTCGGACTATGGGCGCCACCGGCCCGTCAGCTTGCGGTCCAGCCGGCCGCCGTCTATAATGTGTTTCTACAGTGGGGACGTAGCTCAGTTGGGAGAGCGCGGCACTCGCACTGCCGAGGTCGAGGGTTCGAGCCCCTTCGTCTCCACCAGTCCTTCTTCGGCCCGTGTTATGGCGACGCGGGCTTCCCAAGCGGCTCCGTTCAGTGCCCCGGTTTGTCCTTCCTCTCCCGAAGCTCCGCAGAGCCCGCGCGATCTCCCATGGACGGCTGAGCTATTGACGTGGGGTGGCTGGCGGGCTACATTAGCGTGTTGAAGGGGTTCCCGACGAACCGGCCGGAGTGGGGGGGTGAACCTGGCAGAGCATCCTCGAAGGCGCAGCACTGCGACGAGATATGCCCGCAGGAAGGGCGGCCGCGGGGGACAACTGTGCGGCCGGGGGAAGGCGAGTTCCCGTATGATCCGGCGGCCAACGGCCGCCAAGGAGGTCCCGATGGAATCAGCAGTGACAGATGACGCTTCCAACAGCAACCCGACGAACCCGGCTGCCAGGCAGCGCCGGTTGAGGCTCCGGACTAAGATGCTCATCTACTTCGGGCTGATGTTCGCAGCGACTGTCGCAACGCTGAAGTGGCTGGAGCTCTATGGGATACCTTTGACCGCTTTCAAGGGCGGGTACGAGCAGCAAAGGTCCGAAGCGTTCAAGAGCCTGAGCCTGGTGGCCGACCTGAAGAAGGAGCGACTGCTGCGCTGGCTGGAAGAGCGTCGGGATGACGCGCTGGTGCTTTCGGACAGCAGCATCATGGCGTCCTATGTCACGCGCCTTGGCGCTCTGGTAGAGGAACACAGCACGCGGGGTCTGAAGGGGGACGAGCTGTGGGCCAGGGTGCGGGAAGACGAGAGTCATCGGGCTTTGACGGAGCACCTCGAGCTTGTCCGCACGACCTATGGTGTGTACGACATGATAGAGATCGCCCACGCGGGAACCGGGGTCATCATGGTTGCCACGGAAGGCTCCGAGCTGGGGGCCGATGTTTCGCAGCGGCCCTACTTCGTCCGGGACCTGACTGCCGGCGTTGGCTACATGGACATCGAACCGCCCCTGGCGGGGCATGGGCGCCACTTGCACATCGCGCGCGCCATCAGAGCCGCTGGATCAGTCAAAGGGAAGGAACAGGGGGCGGCCGGTGTTTTGATAATGCAGGTGAGTCCCGACGACATCATCAAGCCGATGCTTCACACGGGCGAAGGCTTGGGCGATACGGGTGAGGCGCTGCTGGTCGACGAAGATGCCAGGAGCCTGACGTCTCTGAAGCATCCCCTGCCTGGCGGGAGCGAGGCGGAGCCGATGGAGTACCAGATCAGAGCCGAGCCGGCTGCCCTGGCCTCTCGCGGCGAGGAAGGGGTCACTGCCACCAAGGACTACCGCCGGGAGCCGGTTCTGGCCGCATACCGGCACATCCGCGTTTCGCCGACTTTGGCGTGGGGGATGGTAGTCAAGCGCGACGAGGCCGAGGTCTTCGCGCCGCTGCGCCGCAGCATCACCTACTCGTACGTTATCGGTGCGCTTACGATTCTTCTGATGCTCGGATTCACGGTCGCGATCGCTGGCGGCCTCTCGCGTCCCATCGCGGTCCTGAGCCGGGCAGCCGAACGGGTGGCGGCCGGTGACCTGGACGCCCGTGCCCCGGTGACCGGCTCGCAAGAGGAGGTCCGCCTGGCGGCAACATTCAACTCGATGGTCGAGCGCATCCAGGGATGGCGTCAGGAACTCGAACAGACGGTGAGGGCCCGCACTGCCGAGCTGGCCGCTCGAAACGATCAACTGGCGGCCGAGGTGGCGGAGCGCAGGCGGACCGAGGAAGCCCTGCGGCAGAGCGAGGAGCGTTTTCGGGCGCTGGCGGAGTCGAGCCTGGACGGTATCCTGGCCTACGACACCGACATCCGCTACACCGTGTGGAATCCGGGCATGGAGCGCATCTGGGGAATCCAGCGGGAGCAAGTGCTTGGCCGTAGCCCATTCGAGGTCTTCCCGTTCCTCGACGAGGTAGGGGAGGGGGCCGCTTCCAGGAACGCCGTCAAGGGCCGGCCGACAATGCGGTCTGAGATGCCCTACAGGGTGCCCGAGACGGGCAAGAGCGGCTACTTCGAGAGTTCTCATTTCCCCCTGCGAGATGCCGAGGGGAATATCATCGGCGGGATGGCCATCATCAGGGATGTGACCGAGCGCAAGCAGGCCCGGGACGCGCTATGGGAGGCGGAGCAGAAGTACAGGCTGATATCCGAAAACGCCACGGACATGATCGCCCTTCACCGGATGGATGACCTTGCCTATCTGTACGCCAATCCGGCCACGCTGAGAACGCTGGGGTATTCTGAAGAGGAACTGATCGGCAAGAGCGCAGCGGACCTCGTGCACCCCGACGACAGGGACCGCGTACGGTCCGCACTCGATCGGGCCGTTGCAAGTGGCAGCGGCTCGGCTGAGTTCAGGTGCAGGAGGAACGACGGAACATACCTCTGGCTGGAAGCGACCGGCAAGGTCACCACTGACGGCGAGCAGGCGCCCCTTGTGCTGATCATCTCTCGCGACATCACCGAGCGCAAGCAGGCGGAGGAGGCGCTGCGCACATCGCACAGCCTGTTGGAGATTGCCAACCGGCACACGGCGGTCGCGCCATTGCTCAGGGAGTGCGTGGCGGAGGTGCGCCGCTTTACTGGATGCGCGGCAGTGGGGATGCGCATGCTGGACGAGGAAGGCAATATCCCCTACCAGGCCTACGAGGGCTTCCCCAGGGAGTTCTATGAATCGGAGAACCCGCTCTCGATCAACTATCACCGGTGCATGTGCGTCAACGTCATCAAGGGTGCAGTTGGTCCGCAGGAGTCGTTCTACACCAAGGGGGGCTCCTTCTACCTGAACGGCACGACGCGCTTCCTGGCCGCGCTTTCCGAACAGGAGAGGGCGAGGACCCGCAACGTGTGCAACGCGTTCGGATATGAATCGGTGGCGCTGGTGCCCATTCGCCTGGGCGGCAGGATCCTTGGCTTGATCCACGTGGCCGACCCGCGGGAGAACGTGCTGCCTCTGGAGAAGGTGCAGCTGTTGGAGAAAGCGGCCATGGCCCTGGGGCCGGCCATCGTCCGCCTGCAGGCCGAGGAGGCCCTGCGGGACGCACTGGCCGAGGTGCGGCGGCGGCACGCGGAGATATCCGCTCTGCTGGACGCCGCGCGGGCGGTGCTGGAGTCTCGGGAATTCGCCTCGGCGGCGCGTTCCATATTCGACACGTGCAAGGAGTTGACCGGCGCCACGGCGGGTTACGTTGCGCTGTTGACTCCGGACGGGACCGCGAACGAGGTCCTGTTCCTCGATGCCGGCGGGCTGCCTTGCTCCGTGGACCCGTCGCTGCCTATGCCCATCCGAGGGCTGCGCGGCGAAGCCTACAGAACCGGCAAGCCGACCTATGACAACGAGTTCGCCACCGGTAAGTGGACGAAGTACCTCCCCGAGGGACACGTGACGCTTCAGAACGCTCTGTTCGCACCTTTGGTGATCGAGGGCAAGACGGTCGGCCTGATGGGCCTTGCCAACAAGCCCGGGGGATTCACCGACAACGACGCCCGGATGGCTGCGGCCTTCGGCGAGATAGCATCGGTCGCGCTTCTGAACAGCCGCACGCTCGAGGCGCTGCGGGAGAGCGAGGAGAACTTCAGGCGCACCTTCGACCAGTCGCCCATCGGCGCCGCTATCGTATCCCTGGACCAGCGTTTTGTGCGTGTCAACGCCGAGCTGTGCAGCATCACGGGGTATTCGGCGGAGGAGCTGACCTCCCTCGAGTTCGCGGCCATCACCCACCCCGACGACCGGGAGGCCGACGCGGAGCAGGTGCAGCGCCTCCAGGCCGGGGAGATCGACCAGTACCAGGTGGACAAGCGCTGCATCCGCAAGGACGGCCGCGTCGTCTGGATTCGTCTCTCGGTGCGCCTGCTTCGGGAGGCCGGCGGCCGGCCCCTCTATTTCCTGCCCATGATGGAGGACATCACCCAGCGCATGCGGATGGAGCGCGCGCTGCGCAAGACGCGCGACCGGCTCGAACAGCGCGTGCAGGAAAGGACCGCCGAACTGACCGGCGCGAACCAGGCGCTGCTGGCTCAGATTGCCGAGCGCAAACGGATCGAGCAGGAGCTGCTCAGCTACCAACGGCAACTGCGGTCCCTGGCTTCCGAACGGCTGCTGGCCGAAGAGCGCGAGCGGCGCCGCATCGCCGCTGACCTGCACGACCGCATCGGCCAGACCCTGGCCGTCTCGAAGATCAAGCTCGGGCAACTGTTGAAGTCCGCCTCAGCAGGCGACCTGACCCAGTCG